>JAIXVB010000490.1 GCA_027483245.1 Verrucomicrobiaceae bacterium
ATGGACGATTCGAGGCTACCCACGGAAGTGACTAGGTTTAAATTTCGGTGAACAGTATTAACTATTGAAACTATTCTCCAACACGAAAAATTAAAGCAGAGACTTCGATTATTTGCGAAAATTTTCATTTTAGCAAAAATAAGAATCAATTTTTCGATCAAACTTGATAGTTATTCACAAGTTCACAACCTCATGGATCGTGCATTTTAAGGGACCATGGAGAATCGCGCAGGTTTCATGGTTGATCGGGTTTTCCGAACTTCAGGCTTCCCTCGTCCCGCAAGACTCCGGCATCATGCGGTGTTTTTACGCCCAGCCCCTCCATGACTCGATTTCCAATCCTAGCACTCCTTTGTCTCGCCCCCCTCACTCAGGCGCAGACACCAGCCACACCGCCCCCAGGGCACGATCACAGCCTGAACATTCCTGGCATCAAAAAGGAGCTGTTTGCCGGCATCACTGACGCCGATCTCCTCAAGCTGGGCACCGAGCCTAAAAGTGTCAAAGTGACCCTGGTAGCCACCTTCAATGCGGCGAATTACGGCATGAACTTCAATGGCTGGTCCCATGGCAAAGCGATCCTGACCGTGCCTGTCGGCTGGAAAGTGGATGTGACTTTCATCAACCCAAGCCCGATCCCGCACAGCGCCATCATCATCGAAAAATCCGATACTAAAAAACTGCAAATCACCGAGCCCTACTTCGAGGGTGGTGCCACGCCCAAGCACCTCGTGGGTCTGACCGTTGGACAGGCCACCATGAGCTTCACACCAGACGAAGCCGGAGAATTTGCCCTCGCCTGCGGTTTCCCTGCACATGCCGTTTCAGGTCACTGGCTGGCCTTCAATGTCAGCGCAGATGCCAAGGCACCGAGCCTCCAACTGGGGGAAAAAGCAGCGGTCGAAATCAAGTGATCCCACGCTCTCTCGAATCATGAAAACTCGTCGTCACTTTCTCACGGGACTCAGCACGGCGGTGGCAGCCACCTGGACTCAATCCCTGCGCGCGGCCCCAGATCCCAAAAAAGACATCATTGTTGGACATGGCGCGCATCGCTACAAAGTGATCAAAGACTGGGTCGCCCCGGGGCAAGGCAGGCATCACCCCATTCTGAACTGTCACGAGATGGTGCAGGTCAAAGACGGGCGGCTGTTCATGATTGGCGATCATTGGGATCATCAAATGCTGGTCTATCAGCCCGACGGCACGATCGTGGAATCCTGGGGAGGCGTCTGGCCGGGTGGGCATGGCCTGACTTTGAGCGATGAGAATGGAGCCGAGTTTCTCTTCGTTACGGACAGCGGCCTTTGGAAGAGCGGCAGCGGGGGTTTTCGCCAAACGGGGCGCGTCACCAAAATTGATCTCACGGGCAAAGAAATCTTCAGCCTGAGCCATCCGATGAGTGTGGGCGCTTATGAACCGGAGATGTTTTTTAATCCAACGGAGACTGCCATCGCACCCAACGGGGACATTTACGTCGTGGACGGTTACGGTTCCAACTATGTGTTGCGCTACGATGCGCGTGGAAAATTCATCTCGCGCTTCGGCGGCAAAGAAGGCGTGCCAGAGCAGGAACGCCTGAACAACGCCCACGGCATCGCCATCGACCTGCGTGCCGGGGTGGAGAAAGCAACAGTCCTCGTCACTTCCCGGGCCGATCACTGCTTCCGCCGCTTTACCCTGGCGGGCCAATACCTCGAGACACTGCCCGTGCCGGGCTGCATGGTCTGTCGTCCAGTCATCTCTGGCCAGGAACTGTATGCAGGGGTCTGCTGGTCAAAAGACCCAGTGCTGAACAAACAACCGGGCAATCCCTCTGGCTTCACCGTGATTTTGGACGCGCAGGGAAAGGTCATCAGCGCCCCAGGTGGCAGCGAGCCGGTTTATGAGGAAGGCAAACTCAAACCCCTGACCCGGGCTGAACCTGTCATCGATCATGGGCACGATGTTTGCGTCTTGGACTCCGGTGATCTCATCGTCTGTCAGTGGAATGCGTTTCAAACTTACCCCATCAAGCTGGAGAAAGTGTAACAGAACCGAGGTGCGTTTGACCAAGTCGCTAAGGGTTCGCGTTGATTCCAGCGCTGGATTGACGCACTGACAGTCTGACTTTCCTCACGCACGCTTCATGACCAACGCCCTCCTCATTCGCTCTCTGCTCACGGCCCTGGCACGCATGGGAGTTTCTGAGGTCTGCGTGGCAGCCGGGGCGCGCAACGCACCGGTCATCGCCGCCCTGATCCAATGCGAGGGCGTGAAGCTGTGGAACTTCTTTGAGGAACGCAGCGCGGCCTTCTTTGCCCTGGGGCGCATCCTCGCCGATCGCGCCCCCGTGGCCGTGCTCACCACCTCTGGCACTGCGGCGGCAGAACTCCTTCCAGCCGTGATCGAGGCCCACTATCAAGGGCTGCCCCTCGTCGTCATCACTGCTGACCGCCCACGCCGATTTCGCGGCAGTGGTGCCCCGCAGTCGATTGAGCAAAAAGACCTCTTTGGCCCTTACGTGTCAGTTTGCCTGGATGTCGAAGTCGGCTCCAGCATCTCCTGGCCGACCCGGACCACCGGACGTCCGCTGCACATCAATCTCTGCCTCGAGGAACCGCTCGACAGCGCACAGGGTGGGATTGATTTCCTGGCCCATCACGGCCCAGGCCCCGCGAAAAAAACCACGCCGCCTGAATTCAAACTCAGCCTCGAGCCAGCCGCCATCATTGCCTCCGGACTCAGTGCGCAAGAAGCGGAAACCGTCGCGCCCCTGCTGGCCAAACTCGGCCTGCCCGTGGTGGCCGAAGCCACCTCCAACCTATGGGGAGACTGGCCTGGGCGTCCGAATCTCGACAGCCTCTTGCATCCCTCCAGCGAGGTCAGCTTCCACTCCCTTGAAGCTCGTCAAATCCTGCGCATCGGCGGCGTGCCCAGCCTGCGCGCCTGGAGAGATCTGGAAAATCGACCGGAGATCCGCGTCACCAATTTCTCGCGCCTCCCCTTCCCTGGGCTCGCACGAACCGAAAACGTGCAAACCCTGCCCTGGCAGGCGCTGGACATGCTGAGCACCCAAAAACTCATCCCTGCGAGCCGTCTCCCGCCCACCCTTGATGTCCAGGCGATCATGAGTGATCACCCACTCTCTGAGCCCGCCTGGATGCGTGAGCTGGCCATGCACATCCCTGGTCAATCAAGGGTTTTTCTCGGCAACAGCCTGCCCATCCGCGAATTCAATCTGGCCACACGCTCGATCCAGCGGCAGGTCGAATTTTTCGCCAATCGAGGAGCCAACGGCATCGATGGCCTCGTTTCCACTTGGCTCGGCATCAGCGCCATCGTGCGCGAGGCCTGGCTGATCGTCGGAGATTTGAGCGCGCTTTACGATCTCTCGGCCCCCTGGATCATGCCGCAACTGCCCGCCGGCAATCGCAGAATCGTCGTCATCAACAACGGCGGCGGTAAGATCTTTGCCCGAGTCAACTCCCTGCGCAGCCTTCCCATCGAGGCACGACACATCATCGAAAACCGGCATCGTGTGACCTTTGCGCCCTGGGCACAGATGTGGGGGCTGGATTACCTCTGCATCACCCATCCTGATCAACTCGAGGACATTCGTCCCGGTCCGGTGCTGATCGAAATTGTGCCTGATGCCGCACAGACGGAGGCCTACTACCAGGCCGCTGAAAAAAAGACCAGCGCCTGATTTAGAGGGTCAGACCTGCAATGCGCTCCATCACCTCATCCGCTAAGCTCTGGTAAAGGTCCCGCCCCTCACCTGAAGTCTGCTTCAGATCGGGCTGATACCTTTTCCCCACAACCAGGGTGATCTGAGCGGGGCGCAGGAACTTGGCTCCACGCGGGTAGGCTTCAAAGGTGCCATAAATGCGCACCGGCAAGACCGGCGCGTTGCTTTTGGCGATGAATAGCCCCACTCCCGCCTCAGCCTTTTGCAGGTTGCCATCATAGCTGCGGGTGCCCTCGGGAAACATGAGAACCTTTTTGCCCGATTTCAGCAGCCGAATCGTTGCCTTGATGCTGGAGGCGTCCGGCTTGTCGCGATCAATCGGGATGGTCTGCCAACTGCGCAACAATTTGCCTGCAAGAGGGTGATCAAACAGGGTTTTTCGAGCGAAAAAATACAGCGCTTCATCAAAGGCCTGCCCGATGAACGGTGGGTCCAGGAAACTCACGTGATTCGCCACAATGAGCGCCGGACCTTTGAAGTCCAAGTTCTCAGCACCGATGACTCGGAAGTCATAAAACCCACGTGCGATGGCCCGGAAAATCGTGAGGCCGATGCGATAGGACAGTGTCATGAGCGAAACGAGATAAAGGACAAAAAGGCCGCAGCCTGCGGGCAGAACATTACGTGAGAGGCGACGCCGGCAAGGCATCCAATACTGCCTGGACGGCACCTTCGAGAGTCAGATGGCTATTGTCGATGACGATAGCACCATCAGGAACGACCAGAGGAGAAGTCTTGCGAGTCGAATCCAAACGATCTCGCTCGGCGACCTGATCGGTGTGCCCTTGAGCGCGACGACGTGCTGAACGCACCTCTTCGCTGGCATCGATGTAAAACTTCAGCGGACTGTCTGGAAATACCACGCTGCCGATGTCTCGGCCCTCCATGACCAAGGGTCCTAAATCGGCCAAGGCACGCTGATCCGCCACCAGCCGAGCACGCACTTCGGGCACGCGCGCCACGAGCGAGACCCCGCGATTCACGGGATCGCTGTTGAGGTCGTCTTGCGAGAGCGTGTGACCATTCACAGCGACCTGCGTTTGCCCATCCACAACGGGGGACTGGAGCGTGATGCCTTCCGCCGCGAGACGTACAGCCTCCGCATTGTGGGGATCGATTCCGGTCTGCAACACCGCCCAGGTCATGGCGCGATACATGTTTCCGGTGTTCACATAAATCGCTCCACGCCGCTGAGCGACGAGGCGGGCGACACTGCTTTTTCCGGAGGCGGCTGGGCCGTCGATGGTGATGACTGAAGGCTCGAATGACATGGCAGTTCAGTCCAATGGGGCTCTCAAACGACCTGCCACGGGGCGAGGCACACGGGACAGCACGGGGATGGGAGCCGCGCCGTTGTCACCCTTCAAAAAAAGGTCCAGATCGTGCTCGAAACCCGGATAGCTCGTGTTGATGCACTCCGAGCCTTCAATGATCGTTTCTCCCTCAGCAAACAGACCGGCAATGGCAAAGGCCATGGCGATGCGATGATCGTGATAGGTCGAGATGGTTGCCCCCTGGAGTTTAGCCCCACCAATGATCTCCATACCATCGTCGTATTCGATGACCTCCACGCCCATGCGGCGCAAGTTCTCAGCGACTGCCGCGATGCGGTCTGTCTCTTTCACCCGCAATTCCTGGGCATCTTTGATCAGCGTATTGCCACGGGCCAATGCACCGGCCACGGCGAGGATGGGCAGCTCATCGATCACATTGGGGATTTCCGCCCCACCAATGACGGTCGCATTCAGCTCACCGCCTTTGATGACCACATTGCCACGCGGCTCACCATCGCTGGAAGACTCTGAATGCGTGATGTGTGCCCCCATGCGCAGCAGCACATTGATGACACCCGTGCGTGTCGGATTGAGTCCCACATTTTTCAGGGTGATCTGCTGCCCTGGGCTCGCCGCCGCAGCGACCATCCAGAAAGCAGCGCTGGAAATGTCACCCGGCACGATGATGTCCGTCGCACGAGGCACTTGCCCGCCATAGACCGACACCGCGTTGCCATCGCGCAACCATTTCACGCCAAAGTGAGACATGATGCGCTCGGTATGATTGCGCGTGGCCACAGGCTCAATGACGGTCGTTTTGCCAGGAGCAAAGAGTCCGGCGAGAAGGATGGCGCTTTTCACCTGAGCACTGGCCATCGGCAACGTGTAGTTGATGGCTTGGAGATTGCCGCCCGTGACTTTCAGCGGCGCGCAGATCTTTTCCCCCTGCCCTTCCACTTTGGCACCCATGAGGCGCAAAGGATCCGCCACACGTTTCATGGGCCGCTTTGAAAGCGAGGCATCCCCAAACATTTCCGTGGTGAAATCTTGCCCCGCCAGGATCCCCGAAAGCAGGCGAATGGTCGTGCCGGAATTGCCGCAATCCACAGGCCCCGCAGGCGCTTTCAGCTTCGGACCGTGTCCCGTGATGGCCAGCTTCACCAAACCGACGCCTTCCAGCTCTTCCAGGGGCTCCACGATCGCACCCATGGCCTGCATGGCTTTGACGGAGCACAGGCAGTCTTCACTGGGGAGGAACCCTTCGATCACGGTGGTGCCATCAGCCATGCCCGCAAACATGGCGGCGCGATGACTGATGCTTTTGTCTCCAGGAACAGAGATTTCAGCGGGGAAGGACTTGAGTTTACGAACTTTCAGAGTGGCCATATCAGGAGACGACCGCCGGAACGGAGTCACGCAGGCTTTTGGCCTCCGTGAGGAAACGACGGAGGTCTTCTTCGTCCGGCTTGTCGAGGATTTCAAGAAGCTCTGTCAATGTGGTCGAAGCCGCACGCAATTGAGCCCGCAAAGCTGTGCGATTTTCCAGAGCAATGCCCGTCCAAAGTCCAGGATCCCCCGCGGCCACCCGAGTGGTATCGCGGAAACCATTGGCCACACAAGCGATGGCTGAGGGATCTGTGCGCAGCGCCGCCAGCGTGGTGACGGCTGCCATCATGTGCGGCAGATGGGAAATCCGAGCCACTTTTTCGTCATGCTCATCGGGGGACATCTGCAAAACACGACATCCCAAGGCCTGCCAAAACGAACGGAGACGCTGAGGATCCGTGCCATCCGTGGGAGTCAACAGACAGGCTGCATTCTGAAACAAATCCGCCCGAGCGACCTCAATGCCCGTCTTTTCAGAACCCGCCATGGGGTGACTGCCCACAAAACGCGCGCCAAAAAACGGCTGCAACGCACGCACGACGCTGCCTTTGACGCTGCCCACATCCGTGACAAGCCCCTCATCTGCCAGATTCGCCAAAACAATCTTCTCCGCCAGTGCCGCCATCGTTTCCACCGGCGTGCATAGAATGATCAATGACGCGCCCTGAGCCGCGGCGGTGGCGTCGGTAAAAAAGTCAGCCGAAATGCCGCGTGCTCGAATGCCCGCCTCCGCGGATTCTCGCCGCGCCCAAAGACGCAACTGGACCTGCGGCATCCGCTCCTGAATCGCAAGCGCCAAGGAGCCGCCGAGAAGGCCAGGGCCGTAAAGGGTGATGATGGACTCAGTGGGCATAGAGGGCCAAAGGCATTACGGAGAGTCGCCCCGGGTGCAACCGGCGTCTTCAGTGTTCTCGCTCCTGCACCCACATTCGTTTGGCCTTGCGGCGCAGGTGACGCCCCCCCGAAAGGTTGATTTTTGCCACGCCTCCAGGTCGCAACATGCCCAGCACTGACTCAATGATCTCCGAATCGATGCCCGGGATCGCCAGCTTTTCCACCAGCCAAAAAGACAGCAGCCGAGAAAGCACCGCCGGATGCAGCGCAGTAAGTTTGCTCGACAGGCTCAAACTGCCATCGTCAGCGAACGGTTTCTCCTTCTGCAAAAAATCCATCACCTGCTGCCAGAGATACTCGTCATCACGTCCTGCCAACCGCCCCAATCGAGCAATCAACGGCGCCACATCTCTCTGGCAAACCGCATTCAGCAGCGGCAAAATCTCAAGGCGCAAACGATTGCGCTGATAGCTCAGGCTGCCATTGCTGGAATCCTCGCGATAAACCAACCCGTGCTCACGGATGTAAGCATCAATCGCTGCACGCTGCACCTGCAACAGAGGCCGGACGATCACGGGCTGCGTGGATGACTGCTCCAGCATCCCCCGCAATCCACCCATCCCCGCGCCCCGACACAGATGGGCCAAAATCGTCTCCGCCTGATCATCCGCATGATGCGCTAAAAAAAGCTGTGAGGCCTGGTGCTTGATCGCCATGCGTCGCAAAAAAGCATACCTCGCGTTTCGGCCCGCCGTTTCGATCGAAATTCGCTCTTGATTGGCCAGCGCCGCCACATCGGTTTTTTCGACCTCGCAGGGCAATCCATACTGCTTCGCCAAACGCCGAACAAAAGCCGCATCTTGGCCCGATTCACGTCCGCGCAGTCCGTGATTCAAATGGCAAAGGATGATCTGCCGATGCCCCGCCGTGAACAGCAGGTGCAGCAAAGCCACCGAATCACGCCCGCCCGAGATGGCGAGAAGCGCGTTGGTCTTTGTAGGCTCGGGCACCTGAAATGGAAATGAGCGCGACACAGGGACAATAAAAAAGCGGGGGAACAAAGTCCCCCGCTTCGTGAACGGACGCAATGTCCAGATTTTGAAGTTACGCAGCCACTTTGTCTTCGGGCTCGATCAGACCGTAGTCACCATCGGGGCGGCGGAACATGATCGCGAGCTTATGGGTCTTTTGATTGTGAAAGACAATAAAGGGACGCTGGCTGATTTCCAGATCCATGATGGCCTCATCAGGATAGAGAGGGCGCACTTTATACTGCTCCTTGTGGACGTAAGAAGGCTCGATGTGATCGACCTCGCTCTGAAGATCGTCAGACACGAAGACTTGCTCCTGGATGTGACGAATGCTGCCGTCCTTGCGGGGGCGATGACTCTTCAGAAGGCGCGTTTTGAACTTGCGCATCCGGCGGGCGATCTTGGCGATCGACTCATCTATCGAAGCATAGATGTCCTCGGTCGTGCTCTTCACTTCGATGTGAATGTGATCGGCACAGAAGAGAATGATTTCAGCGATCTGACGATGGTGCTCCACATCCAGAATGACTTTGGCCTCAATAATGCGCGGGTAATCAAGGTGGAGGCTCTCAATCTTCTTGTGAGAGTATTCACGGATCGCTTCCGTGATTTCCAGATGACGTCCCGTGACGATGATCGGCAGGTTTACGTTGTGTTTTTGCATGGTATGTATCCTCCTGGGTTTGGGTTGGTAAAAAAAGTGAACTTGGGCTCCTCACATGGTGAAATCTTCGCCCAAATAAAGACGGCGGGCTTCCGGGTCATTGACAAGAAAGTCTTTACTCCCATGACGCCTCACTTGGCCTTCATAAATCAAATAAGCACGGTCCACAATGTTCAGCGTTTCGCGTACATTGTGATCGGTGATCAAAATCGCCAAGCCTGCGCGGCGTAGCATTCGGATAATGTCCTGAATCTCACTGACAGCGATGGGATCCACCCCACTGAAGGGCTCATCCAACATGAGCAGCTTTGGCTCCGTGACCAGACTGCGGGCAATCGTCAGACGACGCTTTTCACCGCCTGAGAGCGTAAGCGCCAGGTTATCAGCCACATGATCGATGCCAAACTTTTCCATGAGCTGCTGGCATTGCTCCTCACGCTCTTTCTTGGTGTAACTCTGCGTCTCCATCACCGCGAGGATGTTTTCCTTCACCGTGAGGCGGCGAAAAATCGACTCTTCTTGAGGCAGGTAACCCATTCCCAAACGCGCACGTTTGAACATGGGCTGCTCCGTCGCATCATTGCCATCAAAGACCACTTTGCCACCATTGGGTCGCACCAGACCAACGATCATGTAAAACGTCGTTGTCTTCCCGGCACCATTCGGTCCCAGCAGACCCACGATTTCACCCGCTTTCACTTCGATGTCCACGCCATTCACCACCGCGCGACCATCATAGACTTTCTTCAAGCCTTCCGTGTGAAGCAGGGTCGCCTGGGGGCCGGATGCCGTGGAATCATTCATAGGGGCAGATTCTTCGACGGGAGATCCCTCCCCTATGGAAGAGTCCGTGTCGGTTCGACGAGAGCGTTTGGAACGAGTTGCAGCCATGCCAGTGATTCGATTAAAGACCGGTGCCGTTGGGCTGTGTGGGGGTCACCTCATCCTGCATGATGACGGTGCGTGTGCTGCGATTGGAACTGAAATTGCCCTTCTGATCAAAGGTCATCTCCGTGTCAGGGGTCGTGGCCATCTGCATGACATTGCCGGTCTGAACCTGCGGATTATCACGCATTTTCATATTACCCGTGATGCCATCATACTCAGCTCTGCGGCAAAAAGCGCGCTGGAGTTCGCCATCTGGATTCTTCTTTTCAATCAGCACACGTGGCCCTGAAGCAAAGGCCTTCTTGATGCCACTTTGCTTCTCTTTCGTGCCTTTGCCCGGCGAGATAGGGTCATTTTTCATCGGAGCCGCCTTAGCTTTGCTGGGCTCTTCCTTGACCAAGTGAACGATGAGTTCTTCACACTCAATGTAGAACTGCGGATGTCTGGCCTTCACATGCCCTGTATAAATAACGATGCCTGCGTTGGGATCAAAGACACTGTTGTCCGCATCAATGATGGCGGTGGGTTGACGCCCTCCGGCTGAAGTCGCCCCAATCGGCTGCAGCGCTCCAGGCTGAGGACCTGTCGCCACCGGAGGTGGGGGTTGATCTGCAGGAGCTGCCGCAGTCGGGAGGCCGACAGGCACATCACTGCGATTCAGCATCTGCTGGGCCTGGGGCATGATGGTCTGTGCCGCAGCTTTGACAGCATCCATGGCCTGGGCTTTTGCCTCAGGAGATTGCAAGGCCGCTTTCGCGGCATCCGTAACTCCGCTGGGCAAATTTTTCAGCAGTCCTTTGGCGGTGTCTTTGGCCTTGTCCAGTTCACCATTCGATTGGGCCTGGCGCAGCCTGTCTGTCGCCGCTTGGATCTGCTTTTTCTGCTCTGAGTTCGGGGTGGTCAGACGCGTCGCGCCCTGTCCATGAGCGGACATGATCATGCCCAAGAGGGCGAGGGAGACGAGTTGGTAAATTCTCATGTCAGTTCTGAATTGGTTGGTTCTTTCCCGATGTGCCAGAGAGAACGGTCGTGTCAAAGATCAAAGTGCGAACGCGCCCCTTCATGCTACCAACGGAGGTCCGCGCATCAAAGACCATGGTGTCACCTTCCATCTCAAAATCCATGCGACTCACTTTACTCCGCTCACCACTGCGAAGGATCTGATCCGGCATGTCATAAACCGCACTCTTGAGTTCCACCCGGATGTTCTCCGCAGGCTGGTCTGCATAAATCTCAACCACCACTTTTTCAGCATTCAGATGCTCTTCATCGATTCTCGTCAGGGTCTCAGCAGTGACCAGTGAAGAGCGTTTGCCATCTGAGAAAGCCGGGATCGTCACATCACGATTGACGAAACCCATCGGCACCATTTTTCCAAACGCGCTCATCCCCGACTCAGGCGGATTGCTTTGAGCCCAGCCGACCGCGATGGTGAAGAGCATCACCATTCCACAGAGTGCGAGTTTATGTTTCTGCCTCATCTCAAGCCCCTTCGTTCACAATCCCATGAATCCGACGCAACTGCTCCACCACCTGAGCAATCTCAGAAAGTGGCACCTGATTGGGACCATCTGAGAAAGCTTTTGCGGGATTGGGATGAGTCTCCATGAAAACTCCATCGCACCCAGCCGCCACCGCCGCCCGCGCTAAAACAGGGGCCAATTTGCCATCACCGCCTGTCGTCGTGCCCAGCCCACCAGGCCGCTGCACCGAATGCGTCGCATCAAAAATGGCTCTGTAGCCCAACTCACGCATCCAGTAGAGAGACCTCATATCAGCTACCAGATTTTGATACCCAAAAGTGGTTCCGCGTTCAGTGAAAAGAAAATTTTCACAACCGACACTTTGAAGTTTCTCCGCGATGTTTTTGACATCCCAGGGAGCCATGAACTGACCTTTCTTCACATTCACCGCACGCCCCGTCTCACCCGCCGTCACAAGGAGATCCGTCTGCCGACTGAGAAAGGCGGGAATTTGCAGCAAATCGATGTGCTCCGCCGCAATCTTCGTTTCCTCAGAAGTGTGAACATCGGTGGTCACAGGCACCCCTAACTTTTGCCCGATTCGCTCCAATAAACGACAGCCCTCTTTGACGCCAAGCCCACGATAGGAACTGATGGCGCTCCGATTGGCTTTGTCATAGGAGGCTTTAAAGATCCATTTCAGGCGCAGACTGTTGGCGATCGCGCCCAGGCGCTCCGCCACATCCCAAATAAATTCCTCACTCTCGATGACACAAGGACCGAGAATAAACAAAGGCTCGATGCCATCCACCAGCACAGAACCAACCTTGACGACGGGAAGTGAAAACATGAAAAAAAAGGGAAAGTCGCGCTCAGAAGAGCCCAAGCGCATCTGGTCACGCTAGCGAGGATACGATTCGCTGACAACCGCCAAGAAAAAGGAAACTCGTCCCAGCAAGCCAGGACGAGTCTCTTTAGATCATTGTTTCAACATCAAACTCAAGGCGCGCGATCAAAGAGCACGGAACCCGAAAGGATCGGAGAGGTTGTTGACGTGAATCCTGGCGAAGGCAGCTGTGGCAGCAAGAAATATCCGACACCCACATACTCACCACCCTCACGCACGATCAAGCCCTGGTAAGTTGCCGTCCGTTTGATCCGCAGCGGCAAGCTGTTTGGAACAGGGTTCGCATCATCCAAGGAGAACCCACCGCTGATGGCTCCAGAGGTTGCCGTGAGGGTAAACCTTGTCGCGGCAGGATTATTCACTCCCGTTGGGGGCAGTGTAATTTTACCCTTGTCGCCGATACTGAAGGTGATGTTCGGATTTCTCTCCACCGTTGTGATGCCACCGCTGCTGAAAACCAGCTTAGCATTGTTGGTTCCGCCAGGAGCAGGGATATCAAGAATCAAGAGCGCCGTGGTCGGAGGAGCATAACGTCCACCCACCACCGTGACTGCGACAGGTGTCGTCAGACCGAAGCCTGCACGATAAGTCCGAGCCGAAGCCAGCGTGGCTGGAGGCCGCACCCAAGTGAGGTTCCCCGTGAGGGTATTGTTGATGTTATTGGTTCCGCCTCCAGCATTGATGTTCATGTTTCCATGAATCGAGCCCTTCACTGTGGTGGTGTAGAGTGTCTGATAGACCAACATCTGACCGCTTGGCCCAATGAACGTGCCACCCGTGAGTGATTCCCCATCTGGAGTTCTGCCCGCAAAGGTCAGTTTGCCGTCTTTCGCCACGGTAAAGGAAGCATAGCCTGAGCCATGCGGAACGGTGTTACCGTTGAGCAGAGGATCACCATCCGCCAGGCCGAAGCCGTAGGTGTAGTAGCCGACATAAGCGGTCGCTGGCGACGCCGTGGCAGGAGCTGTGAGCAGATTCCACTTCTGGCGCCATCCATTGAAGCTCACCGCTTGGCCATCAATCTGGATGGACCCAGCCACCAATTGATTTTCTTTGTCGATGGTGAAGCTGAGATCCAGCGGAGCCAGAGTGCCCGTGCGCTTGACTTTCACGGCCACACTCGGTGGTGCAATGTCATCCACATCCACGTTCAAGTCGGCCGTGAAGGCAAATGAACTGGTTCCGAGGATCACTTTTCCACTCACTTTGGCCAGTGCAGTGACACTGAATTCAACACGCCCACCCAAACCAGAACCCAAGTTAGCATCTGAATTACGGGCGACGAGGCCAATGTAATTACCAGCGACGTTATCAGGCTGTGCCTTGATCAAGAGGTTACCAGTGAACTCGTCTTTCCCTTTGGTGTTGGAGGCGGTGATCTTGACCGTATATCCACCCACTTTAGGAGCTGTTGTGGGACGTCCACTGATGACTCCAGTCAGCGCATCAATCTTCAGCCCTGTTGGCAGACCCGTTGCCGTAATGCTGCTTGGCGTCTTCTTGTGACTATCCGCATCCCGGGCAATCGGCACTTCAAAGCTGTAATTTGCACCGATCGTGCCCACTGGGAACGTGAAAGGTTTCAGTATTTCCGGTTTCTCATTGAAGACACGAACCTGATGAGGACAGCCGACCACTCCCGCGGCATAGTCCGTGCCAGTGAACCCAGAAGCAATAACGCGGCAGGTGTAGTCGCCATCATCAGCCAACGTTGCTTTGGTGATCTTGAGGATTTTGAGGTTTGCACCCGTGACCCGAGTTCCCTGGTTCACCACGGGCACACCGTTTTTCAACCATTGATACGTCAGGGTTGTTCCTGTTGTTGGCATGCCCACATTTGCTGTCAATGAAGCCGTTCCTGTCGTTTCGACTATCGGCACCAATTTCGTGTTGTTATCGACAACAACGATCCGGGCAGGATTGCTGGTCGTGCGGGTGGTGTTGGAGACATCACACACATAGGTTCCACCGTTGGCAACCGTTGCTGCAGGCACCGTGTAGGTCGCCGAAGTAGCTCCAGCGATGGCAGCGTTGTTGCGCTTCCACTGGTATTTCAAATTCGGCTTACCATTCGCAGCCACCTCAAGAACGAGAGGCTCACCCGAGAGCAACACTTGTGAGATCGGATGTGTCGTCACACTTGGTGCTGCGGCCAAAACATTGAGTCCGACGCTGCCACTGGCAGAATTGATGTCATTTCGCACTTCCACAGAATAGGTGCCAGAGGCACTCGTCGCGATGTTGGTCAGGCGGAGAGTCGAAGCGGTTTTACCCGACAGTGCAGAACCGTCTTTAAACCATTGATATCCGGTCGCTGTACCCACTCCCTTTGCGACCCCCAGATGGGTAACGGTGAAGTCAATCGTGTCACCGACATACACATTTGTGGCACTTGGAATGCGTGTGACTGCAACCTGGGAGATCGGATCATTGACGGTCAGAGTTGCAGCAGCGCTCGTAATGCTGCCAGCTGGGTTGGTTGCGACCACCGTATAGAGCCCCTCATTGGATTGGGAGGTTGGATTGATCGTGAGCTGATTGGTTTGAGCCCCCGAAATCTCATTGCCATTTTCAAGAGGCACTCCGTCTTTGCGCCATTGATAAGTTACAGGCCCAGGACCGCTGACAGTCACGGAGAAGGTAGCACTTTCGTTCGGATTGCGAATGAGAGACTGCGGCTGACCGTTGGAAGTGATGAAGAGGCTATCATTGACGTTCACCGTGACGGAGTTTGCGCTGCGAGTCGTCCCACCCGCGTTGGTCACAGCAACCGTGTAAACCCCTTTGGTCTCCGTCGTGGCTTGGAATTCGAAGCTATTGGTTTGCCCACCAGTGCCGAAGTTCACAGCCACATCATTGCGATACCATTGATAAGACAACGGTCCGGTGCCGGTCGCCGTCACGGTCAAATTCACAAAGGTTCCAGGCTCCAAGACACCAGATGAATCTGAGGTAGGACCACTGGTGATAACAGGAGCCAACGGGACATTCACAGCCCCTTCAGCCTCAACGACCACCAAAATGCCATCCGAATTGAATTTGCTCACATCCCAGCGGAAGTTGCCACCAAGGGGGAACAACGTGAGATCCAAACCGGTTTCATCTCCTGTGCGAATCGAAGGTCCCACATTGATTGTGCCTGCATAGCCCTGACCTTTGAACAACTTGAAGATGTCGCCTGCCTTTGGTGTGTAGCCTTCATTTTGAAGAGTTACTTTGGAACCTGGAGTCCAGTTGATGGTCCCCAGAGAGTTCACCATGTCATGCTGTGAAGTCGTCACTAGATCTTCCAACGCATTTGCAAAGGTATCACCCGTCACCATGTCAATCCATGTGGCATAGAGCGGATCTGAAGCGCTCACGGCTGTTGGATTGTTGTAGCTAGGAAGCCTCACTTGCATCAGCGCTGTGGCGCCACTCGCGAAAATTGCATCGCCAGCAACAGTCAAGGTGCCGATGCTATTCCCTGCCATATCGCCAGGACGAACAGTCGCTCCAGAGAGGAGATTGAGTTGGCCTTGAACGATCCCTGTTCCTGCAATGACCGCTCCCAGATTCACCGTGGTGCCAGGTGCCGTTGTGCCACCCGTGTCGCCAACACCATTGCGTCCCACCTGAAGAATCCCTGCGGCTACCGTGGTGCTGCCCGTGTAGTTGTTGTCCAAAGTCAGCGTGCTCCATCCTGAGCCAGATTTAACCAAACTCAGAGCCCCGCTCTGGAGATGTGAGTTGGTTCCTGGTGCAAAGAACTGACTGTTTGGAGTGCCATCCCGGAAATAGGCATCCCAAGCGGCCTCAAAGGTATTGGGAGTCGTCTGAGAAATGGTCAGTGTTCCTGGGGTCGATGAGGCATTTTCAATGACCTCACTGCTTCCATTAGTGCTGGCAGACATCGTGCCTGCATCTCCATAAAAACCACCGACGCCCCCCTGAGTTGTCAGGGAACCAATGGTCACGTTTTGGCCTCCAGCCTGCAAGATGGAGTTGAAGTTCATGGTGACGTCATTCAGCCCTGTAAGTGCCTGAGAATTCCCGAGACGAAGTACCGTTGTCTTGTCTTGGTCATAAGAAGTGTTAGCACCGATCGTGACATCACCCGTCCAGAGGCTGTTGTTACCATTCAGCACGGCATAACTGACCGTCCTACCAGAAGTATTGTCATTTGCGCCGCCATTATCGGTGCCTTGGAAAACAATGTTGCCACTGGTTTGGGCCCCATCTCTGAGGTTGCCATTGAAATTGAGGATGGCCTGTTCCCCCCCTGTGGACGTGCCAGAATCTTGGAGCAAGACGATGAGGTTATCATTCAGCGTGATGTTGCCGTTCAGAGACACCAGATTGCCATTGGCGACGTTATCAAAACCGAGGCGCTTTGTCTGCGCAGGGTTGTAGGTGACGTCAATGTCGTGACCAATTTCAAAGATCCAGTTCTGAATGCCGTCTGGATTTTGAATTAAGAGTTGGGCGGTTCCTTGGCGTGCTGAATCACCCAGAGTGATGGTTTTGCCAGTCTTGTAGCCCGTTCCAAGGACGTCGGCCTGATTCAGAGCATACACCGTTCCTTGTTTGATCACAAGGCCGCCCTTCCAATCAGGGACATTGGCACGGAACTCGAGCTGTCCTTGACCATCCTTGATCAAATCACCCGAACCTGTGAGGTAACCCGAACCATTGTTCAGGCGCACATTGCTAGCGAAGCCAATGTCAAAAGTCGTCGTGCCTGCGATGTTCATCACGCCATTAAAATTGAGCGTGCGGCGATTGCTCAGGTTTAACTGACCATCGAGAACTCCTGCTGTTGCAAGGTTCGCGTTGATGTCGATCAAACCGCTGTATGTGAAGGTGTTGTTTCCTTCAAAGGTGATGAATTCCTCAATGTTCCAGTCACCGCTGTTGTTACCGTTCCCCAAGAAGGCTTGGAAATTCGTTCCGGGGCGGAAAATGGTGCCATCCGCCCACGTGCGATTCGTGCCGAGAATGCTGGTTGTGCCCACCGCATTGTTGCCATTGTCAACCATGACAATGAGACTGCCTTCACGGATATCCAAGAGGCCTTGGAAGCCACTGTTGTGACCTGTGCTGCTGCCCATCAAAGTCAGTGCTCCAGGGCCAGTCTTGATGAGATCACCGCGATATAGATCTTCCGAAACAATTTGAGCCTGGGTGCCACTGACCCCAGTGCCAATCACTAGATTGCCATCAGATTTTTCGACTTCGATCACGCCACCGCTGCCTTCAAGACGAACACCACGAGTTCCCAAGGAGCCCACACCGCCCGACCAACGCAAGGTGCCACCGTTGAGCGTCAGGTGATTGTTTGAGACCGAGGTTGGAGCTGCTCCCAAAGCGTTCGCATTGTTGATCTCTAGAACACCACCTGTAACGAAGGTGCGGCCCGTGTAAGTGTTATTGCCTGTGAAGCGAACGGTGCCTGTGGTATTGAATTGATTTGGCAGGGTTGTAGCTGGCCCTGTCACCGTCACCGCATTGTCCGATTTGATTTCAGAGGCAACGGTCAGGTCGCCTTGTCCATAATGATGGAAAAGCAAATCTGGAGTGATGGTTTCCAGGGCTACCCCTGAACCCGTCAATGTCGCGTTTGAAGAAATCGTGATGCTGTTGCTAGTCACCCCCGTAATTGTGACGTTCGTTGGGAAGTGTGCTGCGGGAACAAAGGCCACCGCTGCGGCACCCGAGCCATTTCCTCCTGAAAAACCAATGGTAGGCACACTCGTGTAACCCGTTCCTGGATTGGTGAGGATGACCGAAGTCACAGCCCCTCCACTCACCGTAGCCACAGCAGTCGCCCCAGATCCACCACCGCCGCTGATCGTGACGGTCGGAGCACTCGTGTAGTTGCTGCCTCCAGAGTTGATGATCACACGCGTTACGTGAGTGACCCCGCGAACAGGCATTCCAACAGTAAGCCCAGCGGTTGTAGAAAGGCCAGAGATCGTGTTGGTATTGATGGTTGTATTACCAAGGTAGGTATTCACGGTGAATGCCCCACCAGTGGTCGCTTCGGTTGAGCGTGCAGAAAGATTGATCGTATTGGCCGTAACGGACACCACAGCCGTGCCATCCGGTAAGCCTGGCCCCGACACCAACATCCCTGCTGACAATCCAGTCGTCACGACATTGGTGATTTGATTGGCTGCAGCAGCAAGATTTCCCGAACGCACGGTATTAAAGAGTGGATCCAGTTCAGTCGCAAAGGCGGCAATAGAACCACCCGCAATGGTTTTGTTGGTGCTGCCTGTGTTACTGCTCACAAGGATACCACCTGCTATCCCATCACCTGCTAGGAGCAAGGTGCTGCTGCCCGACAAATTCAAAGAGCTGTCGGCAAGGGCATCGAAACGAAGGGTATTCAGTGTCACACTCGAGGCACGGGTCCCGTTGAAACCCACCCCACCATTTTCTGAAACATCCATGCCGTTCGACCAGAGGTTCACGTTGTTTTGGAATTCTTCCGGTGCACGAGCGTAAGAGCCCACAATATTGCCGTTGCCATTGTCAACCATGGCAAAATCCAGAGCAGTGCGTGGGGTCGTGCTGAAGGTTGCCCAAGAAATCGCACGGTTTTTAACAGCGGCCGTATTTACTCCGCTAAAATTCAGATTGATACGAGCTGTTCCTGCCCCGTTCTGCCAAGCCACAAAGTTCGCCGACGCACCAGCGGCACGATTCACAAGCGAGTTGTTGCTCGCATTGCCCAACGTCAAAGTCATGTTTTGACCGAACGCCTCAGCCACAATCTCATTGCCACCTGCCAGGAATGAAACCGTACGAGTTCCATTTGTATCCGTGGAATAATTGGCTCCTGAGGCAGCTGTCGTGTTGCTGCGAGTTTGCAAAACACCACCTCGGAAAGTGAAGTTACCTGCTGAACCCAAACGTGAGACATTCTGGCCGCTGTGGTCAGCGATCACCGTTCCACCGCCCAGCTCGAAGCTGTGCGTGTCACTCCCAGTGGTCACTGTTGAGTTTTGAAGAACCAGGGTGCCTCGGCCATTTTTGATGATGCTGTTACCATTTAACCGCATGTTCAGATTCACGGTGCCTCCGCCAGCTGAGTAAATACGAAGTTGCTTATCAAGGCCGAGGGAACCATTGCCTGTCCCAAAGGTCACTGTGCCTGTTTCATTCAAGCCACCGATCCATGCCGTGCTACCACTGGCACTGCTGACACGCCAGCTGCTCATGTTGAAGACTTGGTCAGCCTTGTTCAGGAACAACGCAGCCACACCACCATTGCCAAGAATGAAACCGTGCTGCGAGGTATTACCATTCAAAGCAAAATTGCTGTTTGAATCCGCATTCGCGATGCTCGCAATCGCAGCATTCGACCAGAATCCACGATCTCCGCTTGGAAGTGCAGCTGGATCATAGTTCACCACCAAGACACCACGCTCCATCGAAAGGCGTCCTGCGGCACGATACTGATCTTCAATGTTGACGTTCAAGCTGTCAGCACCCGTGATCTGAAAACGGAACACCTCATTTTCGTTCGTGCGTGTGCCGGCCACTGATTCAAGGGTGGAAACTCGATCCGCTACAGGTGCAGCCGACCCGCCGATGCCACGGTCTCCGATGTTTCCACGAATGAAGAGATAACCGTCTCCCGAACCATTGGTGGTCAAAATCCGTGAATCGATTTGAGACACATCATTCGTGACTGCACTTGGACCACCGTAGATATCGCCATTGATGATGAGGCTGGCATTCGTGTTCACGCTCAAACGTGGCGTAAAGAGTGTCATTCCAGCGGCATCGACATTATCGATGATGATGTCACCGTAAAAATTCGTGAGGTCATTGTCACTGCGAAGAATGTTCTGATCCCCCTGGAGCGCCCCCACAAAGATGTCTTCACCTGCGCCTTCAGAGCCAATTTGGATACCATTGCCAGCAAACAAGTTGGCACTCCCCAATAGATGAACGCCATTGCCAGCGCCACCAATCCCGAGAGCTGAGCGCCCATTGCGAAGGAACAAACTGCCTTCCGAAACCGTTGTCACACCTGCATAAGCATTACGGCCATCAAAAACGACCTGTGCCAAGCCTGTTTTAATCAAACCGTTGTTACCCAGAATATTGCTGCGAATTTCCAAGTTGCCGGTAGAGACCGTTCCGTTGGTCAGGTTAACCATCCCATTCTGGTTATTGATGATCCCCTCATTGGCTCCAAAGTTCACATTGCCACCCATGATGAAGGTCGCCAAGCTGCTTGAATTTCCAACCGTGAAGTAGGCACTGCTGATCATCCCCGAAGAGATGTTCAGAGTCCCATCGACATAGAGTTGGAGATTGTGACCACCCACATAACTTGTCAGCGTCGTGCCATTGTTGATCGCAGTTCCAGAGCCGTTATGATCTGCGGCAGGTCCAAATCTGAGAGCGTTGATGCTGACATTCTCCCTGAGAATGGTGAAGTTGTCCGTGAGATTCACATTCTGGCCAGCTGCTCCATTCACCCGAGCATCCAAAATACCGTCCGTCGGAGTGAAATACTCGGAGTCATCCAGAGGGCGAAGATAACCTGTGCCGCTTGAGGTATCATAGGTCATAAAGTGACTACCCGCCAAGAACTGCAAGTTGCGGCCTTGGTTGTAAAGATCCGAGACGTTGGCGTTGTTAAAACCAATCGAACGAAGATCTTCCAGATAGGTGTGGGGAATATTGCCCCCAAGTATGCCGTGAACAATCTTGCGGCTTGTTGCTCCGGCACCACTGCCCACTTCATTGAGCGTGCCCAGTGTTGTGAGTTCCACACGGACAGTGTCGGTCGTTGGCTGCGCAGGAAGCGCTCCCGCGAAAGTGGAAGTAGCGTCGAAGTTGGTGATTCTCAAAACAGAACCCGCAGAACGATCAATCTGGCCAATTTTAAGAGTCAGATCTTGATTCCCTGCATTCTCTTCAGGCCACAGATCAATCATATTCGTCCCACCCAAAAGCTGAACTCTTGCGTTGCCCGAAGTCGCCAGCGATTCGGTCGTTCCTTGGGCATTGCCATGAATGCGCAACCAACCGTGGTTGAGCAAAATATTGGAACTGTCATTGATACGATTGCTCAGATTAGCCCCCGCAGAACCTGAACTCGCAGCGAGGCGGTTGGTGTTATCCAAGGTGATCATCCCACGACGTTGCAGATTGATGCTACCCGCACTGGCCAGAGTGCCCTGGCCAAATAGAGTTAAACCCCACTCTCCCCAGCTTTCACCTTCACCATAGGTAGCCACATCGACTCCATTCACAGTGACAGGTGAACTCTGCGAAACAGTCGCTTGTGAACCAAAGCGCAGCACATTCACATTCCCAGTGAAGGTGTTGGTACTGGTCAGGCGAAGTTCGCGATAGCCGATCTTGGTAAAACCACCAGATCCGGTGATTTCTCCATTTACGATGAGCTTGCCCTGAACTTGTCCTGTCAAGTTACCCTGCTCGACCACGGTATTGGTCCCACCATTGGCTTCCACATTGATGATATTCCGGCTGGCGTTGGCTACACCTTTGAGTTCAAGAACACCGTCAAGGTAGGTGCGAATCGGCAAGGTATCGCCAGAGACTTCAAGATAGTTGTGACCGCGATTGCTCTCAGCAAGACCGCCATCCAGAGTAATCTTTGCCGTGTGGTGAACATCAACATTCCGGAAAAGATCCAAACGTGCTGCCACAATCGGCCCCAGACCTAAAGCGGAGTTGGTATGATCACCCAATGAAGGCCCTCCATAACCCACTTCGATTCCTTTCGTCCCAACAGTCGCCGGAGTTAAAGCTCCTGCACCGACATTCGGAGGATTGTTGCGCAACCAACGGAACCGTCCTTCCCGAACGACAATACCATCAAGATTGGTCAGGCTAGCGTCGCGAATATCAAAATCTCCTGTTCCGATCTTTGTGAGAGTGAATGTTCCCCCCTCTGAAGTGATCGTTGGCGAAACGAAATTCGCATTGCCATCCAATGCCGAGCCCGTGTTCGGATTGATGTCATAGGGGTCCATCCGCAGACTGGCTCCATTGTTAAAGCCACCACCGCTGACAGTCGCATTGCCAGTTAAAACGAGATGAGAAGCAACACCTGCTCCAGATGTGTTCTTCAGAGCTCCTGTAGCCTCCCTCGCTTCACCTGTGCTGCTTGAACCTTGTCCAATGATTCGAATGATTTCGCGCGAGGCCAAGGGATCATCACCGAAATTCAGCGACTGTCCGCGCAGGTCCAGAGATCCACCTGCCAAGACAATGGTTTCATGCCCGACACCAACAGCACCCAGAGCACGCGCATTGCCAATACGCAAATCACCCTTCTCAACTATGATCTGCCCCAACAAAGCTGCAGTTCCACCAACACCTGTTTGGCCAACCAAATTGCCGACATAGTTGTTTCCGCTCAGAGTGAAAACACCATCGCCTTTCTTGGTAAAGCCATTGCTTCCTTCCACCAAACCTGACCATGTCACTAATTGACCCGCGTCAAAATTCACCACAAATCCTGCGGACGTAACATTGTTCAGCGTCATGTGACCACTCATGGTCAGCAAATTATTCGTGGAGCCATTGGCGATGGCTGAAAAAGTGGAGCCTTCATTGAAGGTCACCCATTCCTGCATCGGAGTAATCGTTCCATTGATCGCAGTTAAAGCTCC
>JAIXVB010000244.1 GCA_027483245.1 Verrucomicrobiaceae bacterium
ACCCCAGAGACCAAACGTCCAACTCTTCCCGAAGTGAAACCCACTTTGCCAAAAGTGACGCCGAATCTTCCAGGCAATCGCGAAGGCCGCCCCAATCGTCCCCCTGAAGTCAGTCGTCCAGAAGCACCGAGCCTGCCAAAAACACGCGCCGTGCCAATGCCTGAACCGAAGTCAATCCCCCAAGCTCGGCCAACACCGATGCCCCGGCCCGAGCTGCCCAAGGTGAAGCCTGCCCCGATGCCAAAACCTGAAGCACGCCCAATGCCTGAAAAGGTTCGTGACAAGCGTCGGGACATGCCAGAGCTCAATGCCCGGTCATCGCCCGTCCGCCCTGCGATTCAGGCTCCGCGTCCAGCCGTCCAGGCACCTCGCCCGACGGTCCAGGCTCCAAGGCCGATGGTTCAAGCACCTCGCCCAACCGTTCAGGCTCCACGCCCGGCACCACAAGTCAGGCCGAGTTTGCCCCAAACACGCCCAGCTCCACAGGTCAGGCCGAGTTTGCCCCAAACACGGCCCGCAGCGCCCCAGGTGCGCCAAGCCCCCAATCCCCAAAGAAAAGCTCCCGAGGCCAAAAAGCCTGAAGATCGTCGCCGGGAGCGTTGATCTTCAAAGCTAAACACCTCGGCTCAGCCGCCATCGCCCAGATCATCTTGGCGATGGCGGTTTTTTTATACCTTTGGGGTTCGTCGCCTCAGCTTCTTCGCATAATCTCTTGAGTTGCCACTGCACGGCATGTCTCCTGACCTTCATGAGCCAACCTGCCTGCCCGATGTGTGAGATGACCGAGATCCTGAATCACGCCGATCGTCATGAGTGCGCGACCTGTGGTCACGAGTGGCCACTCGATGCCATCGCTGAGGCTCCAGATGCAGAGCGTGTCGTCAAAGACGCCTATGGCAATGTCCTGGTCGATGGTGACATCGTGGCCATGGTCAAGGACCTGAAACTCGGTGGCACCTCCCAAGTCCTGAAAGTTGGCACTAAATCGAAGCCCATTCGTCTCGTCGAGGGTGACCACGAAATTTCCTGCAAAATGGACGGGCTCGCCATCGCTCTGAAGGCGTGCTTTGTGAAAAAAGTCCTCAACTGACCTGAGCTGAATACAGGCCACCCGACAGCCTCCAGGCTCACAAGTTGGTCACTTTCACATCCCAGCCTTGCCAGTCCGCCAGCCTTCTCCATGATGACGCATGGGTAAACTCCAAGATAAAGTCGCAGTCGTCACCGGTGCCGGACGTGGCATCGGCAAAGCCATCGCCGAAAAATTCGCCGCTGAAGGGGCCAAAGTCGCCATCATCAGCCGCACGGAAGCCAATTCACAGGCTGCCGCCGAGAGCATCAATGCCACCTATCCAGGAGCCGCTCGCGGTTACGCCGTGGATGTGGCCAATGGACCTGCCGTGGCTGAGCTGGGCAAAGTCATCCTCGCAGATTTCGATCATGTGGACATCCTGGTCAACAATGCCGGGGTGACCAAAGACGGTCTGCTCCTGCGCATGAGTGAAGAGGACTGGGATTTCGTCATCGACACCAATTTGAAAGGTGCCTTCAACATGGTGAAAGCTTTTCAGCGCAGCATTCTGAAACAAAAAGGCGCACGCATCATCAATGTCGCCTCCGTCATCGGTCTGATCGGCAATGCAGGCCAGGCCAACTACGCAGCGAGCAAGGCAGGCGTCATCGGTTTCACCAAATCTCTGGCACGTGAGTTCGCGGGCCGTGGTGTCACCGCCAATGTCATTGCCCCAGGCTTCATCGCCACTGACATGACCGGTGTGCTGGACGAAAAGGTCAAAGCCGCGGTTCTGGAAAAGATCCCGCTCAGTGACTTCGGTCAGGCTGAGGACATTGCTGCAGCTGCTCTTTTCCTAGCCAGTGCAGATGCTCGTTACATCACAGGTCAGGTCCTAGCTGTGGATGGTGGCATGGTCATGTGATCCGAATCCCGGTCATGAAAGCCCTGCTCATGTCCACCCTCCTCGCCCTCAGCGCTCTGGCAGAAGATCCCTGGCAACCTCTGCAAACCCTGCCAGATGCCGAGGGCTTTGCGGGTTCCTTTGCCGGAGTTAGTGGCGGGGCTCTGATCGTCGCAGGCGGCACCAACTTTCCTGATAAACGCCCCTGGGAGGGCGGCACGAAGGTCTGGTATGACAGCGTCTTCGCTCTGGAAAAAGCCGACGGCCGCTGGATCAAAGTCGGGCAACTCCCTCAGGCCAATGGCTACGGCGTCTCGATCACCACTCCCGCTGGGCTGATTTGCCTCGGGGGTGGCAATGCCGACTTCCATTTTCGCGAGGTCTTCCGACTCAGTTACAGTGGACAAAAGATCACCACCACGGCCCTGCCGCCCTTACCCCAGCCCTGTGCCTTCATGGCAGGTGCAGTGCTCAACCAAACGCTTTACCTCGCAGGTGGCATCAGCACACCCACGGCGACCTCAGCGCTGAGCAGTCTTTGGTCACTCGACCTGGAAAAAAAGGACGCCTCTTGGCAAGAACTCCCCGCATGCCCCGGCCCCGCGCGCATCCTCGCCACCCTCGGCGCCCATGAAGGCAGCCTTTACCTATTTAGCGGCGCAGCCCTGAAACCCGGTGCCGACGGCAAACCTGCCCGGGAATGGCTGAGCGATGCCTGGGCCTACACGCCCGGCCAAGGCTGGCGTCAATTGCCTGACGTGCCCCGGGTGGCGGTTGCCGCGCCGAGTCCCGCCCCTGTGATCGATGGCCACCTCCTCATCCTCGGCGGAGACGACGGTGCGAATGCCAACTTTGAACCCAAGGATCAG
>JAIXVB010000709.1 GCA_027483245.1 Verrucomicrobiaceae bacterium
ACGGTGACTTTTTCCTCGGGATACTCCCAGTCGAGCTTCGAGCCTTCCTGCACCGCAGGGTAAAGCATGAGTCCGAGATCGAGCTGACCTTTGAGCGTGATGGCACTCGTTTGTTCGAGCTTCGACCAGATGGGTGACTGCGGAAAAAACTCGCGCGACACAGCGAGGTCGGGATGCGGCAGCCAATGGCTTGATCCATCAGCCAGCGTGGCTTCCACGCCCGTGAGGTCAGCTTGAAGATCGATCTGTCCCGCATACGCGCCGTCGGTTTGAGTGTAGAAAACATTCGCGGCGATGGTGATGCCGTAGTTCACGGCAGCCCCGCGCGTGGGCGTCATAATGAGGAGCGAGTGAGCGTCCGCGCTAAGCGCGAGCTTTTGCACAGCGACGGGATAGCGCGCCGCATTGAGCTGATTCTTCACCACTTGATAACCGGGCCGCATCGTTTCAAAGCGGTCGCCTGCCTGCACGTAGCGACCTTGTGTGACGCTCACCTTGCCTTGCATTGCGGCGAGCGCTACGGCATCGAGAGGCTGATCAAAAACGACGCGCAACTCCGTGGGCGATGCGCTGTAGGCAATGACTGGCTGTGGGGGCGCTTTCGCGATGGGCGCGATTTTCCAAAGCTCGCCGGTGCCTGTCGGACCCGTGCCCCAATCGGGCGCACCGCTGTGCAACGAGACGGTCAGTGCGCCGTGCGGTGAGATCGCTTGGTCAATGTTGATGCGCTGAAGCTGCGCGAAGGTCTCGTTCTTCGCCACATAACCCGCGTCCGTTTTGACCAGCTTGGTGCGGTAGATCTTGCCGCGAGACATCGCGGACACGAGTGCATCACCGCGCCACCATGCGGGACCGAAAAGTGGGCCGCCCTGTGTGACCGGTTCGTCGAAACACAAGCCGACAGTGCTCTGATGTTGTGGGCCGTAGTCGAAGGTGCTTGGCTCATCAATCACACCAAGCAGGTGCTGCGGATGACGCGGCGGAAAGCCATAGTAGCGCTTGGGCTGGATGTGCAGCAGTTCGTCAAAAGGATTGCCATTGGCCAGCCACGTCGCGCCTTCCTGTTCAGTCGCGAAGAGGTCGCCCGCGCGATTGAAGGCGAGCCCGTAGTTGAAGCGCAGCCCGTTGGCATAGGTCGTCCTTGTTTTGAAATCG
Organism: Verrucomicrobiaceae bacterium; assembly: GCA_027483245.1. Taxonomy (GTDB): domain Bacteria; phylum Verrucomicrobiota; class Verrucomicrobiia; order Verrucomicrobiales; family Verrucomicrobiaceae; genus Prosthecobacter. Next base: position 1,156 of record JAIXVB010000709.1, read on the forward strand.
GCGGACACTTCCTGCACCGAACCGCGTTCGCCATTCGCAAGCACGGCGGCGCGACCGGTGGCTGCATCGAGCAGGTAAGCGCTGGTGAAATCGCTCGTGCCGAGCGTGAAAAAAACTCGGCCATCCGCCGCCACGGCTACGCCTAGGGCATCCGAGACGCCCTGCGTTGTCACCTTCGCCGGAGCCCACCCGTCGGCGACGGTGACTACTTCATCACCCTTGCCGTCCTTGTCCTTGTCGAGGATGAGCAAGATGCGCCCACGCGTCGCCACGAACACGCCTTCACCGCGAGCATAACCTGGAGGCGTGAGTGCCATGCCCATCACGGCTTTGAGGTCATTGCTTGAATAAAAAAGGTCCGACTTGTCTTCGAGACCGTCGTTGTCCGTGTCACGCAGAAGCCAGATTTTTCCATCGTAAGCACCCGCATAGAGACGCCCATCGGCGCGATAGCGGAGGAAGTTGATGTTGCTCAACTCAATCGGCAGCTTGCGTGGGTTGAAGCCCGCCACGAGCGGCTGAATGACGGGCGGCTTCTTCACTGCCAAAAGCGGCACACTGCCCGCCGCTTGGCCCGCTTTCGCCGCAGCGACGAAGACAACGCTTGCATACTTGCTTTCGAAATACGTCGCCACTCGCTTCACCTCCGCGTCGGTGAGTGCACGGTCATAAACGAGCAATTCGAACAGGTCGCCGTGGAAGAAGCCGCGCGCCATCGGTGGGCCACCTTTGTGGTCATAGCGACGAGCACCAATCAGCAGTTGATCGAGTTTCAACTCGTTTGCGCCCGCGCGTGGTCGCACCTCCTGTGCCTGCGTGCCGCGATAGAGCTTCACTTCTTTGGAGCCGATCACGATGGCTGTTGCGAAGGGTCTGCCGAACTCAACCGGCTGGTGCAGCAGATTCCGCTCGGCACTGAAGCCTGCGCCTTCCACATTGAGCGCTGCCACGTCTTCTGAGCCAGCACTACCGAGATCAAGATTGAACCCGCTGCGGTAGTCATTCGCATTGCTGGCACCCCCTGCGATCAGCCCGCGAAATCCGCCTGCATTTGAGCTGACCCGTGCATAGACGAACACGGTGGTTTCCTTCAACGTCAGACCATCCGTTTTCACCGAGAGGTGCTGTGCCTTGCCATCGAAGGAGAAAATCTTCGCTGGATAGGCACTGCCAAAATTCGGCTGTGCGTTGGCATTCTCCTGCCGAGCATGGTGTTTGTTCCCCGAAGCATCATGCCACACTCCTCGGGGCACATTGTCTTTTCCAAAAGTTGCACCCTCGGCTCTCGCGGCCTTGGCTTCCACGCTGGCATCAAGCCATAGAGCGAGACCCTTCTGCACAGGCAGATTGTTGTCTGCCCACGGCTCCATGGCGTGTGCTGCGGCTGAAATGACCAACAGGAAAAAGGGAGCGAATGGCTTCATGTGCGAAAGGTGACTGATAAATCACCGCGTGGCGAGTTTGAGCGCAGCAAACTGTTTCACTTCAGCAGTCAGTGCTTTCTCTGTCGGCAGGCGCTCCATGGAACTGGCACCGTAGAAGCCATCGACACCTTGGCAGCGGTCGAGGATGTATTGGGCATCCGGTGGCATGGCGATGGGGCCACCATGGCAGAGCACGAGCACTTCTGAACGGATGTTTTTGCAAGTGTCAGTGATGGCTTGCACCTCGCGAACACAGTCATCGAGCGTCTTGGCGGTTTCTGCGCCAATGGCTCCGCCTGTGGTTAGACCCATGTGTGCAACGATGATGTCAGCTCCGGCCTCGGTCATGCGTTTGGCTTCATCAATGTTGAAAACGTAAGGAGTTGTGAGCAGGTCGAGTTCGCGTGCTGCAGCGATGGTTTCCACCTCAAGCTGATAGCTCATGCCGGTCTCTTCGAGGTTCGCGCGGAAGGTGCCGTCGATGAGGCCCACGGTGGGAAAGTTCTGAATGCCTGAGAAACCGAGCGCCTTCAGTTCGCGCAAAAAGTGGCCGCGCAAGAGGAACGGATCGGTGCCGTTCACGCCAGCCAGCACTGGCGTATGCTTCACCGCCGTGAGGACTTCTTTGGCCATGTCTTTGACGATCTCATTGGCATTCCCATAGGCCATCAAACCTGCGAGCGATCCACGTCCGGCCATGCGGAAACGGCCCGAGTTGTAAATCACGATGAGGTCCACACCACCTGCCTCTTCGCACTTCGCCGAGAGTCCGGTGCCTGCTCCTGCACCGATGATGGGCAGGCCACGTTTTACTTTGTCTTGAAGGCGTTGCAGGATAGCAGTGCGATGAAATGGGGGGTCGATGGTCATGTTGATTCAGATCAACAGGCTACGGGTTTCCATTCGCCGCTTGAACCAGCATCGAGCCATGAAAAAGGACATCCGCTTATCTGAGACGACTGAACAAGTGGTTAGGGCGAGTGCTGCGGACGCGCGTGATTGGCTGGCAGATGCGCCAGTGTGCGCGTCACTCGGGCAGCATGGCATGGTCCATGTGGGGCTGGCGGAAGTGGTGCATCCTTATGAGGTCCGCAGGCCGGATTTGAGTGGCACCTTTGTCATGGTCTGCACAGGCGGGGAAGGTCGTGTTTGGTTGGAGGGCAAGTGGCAGCCGATGCTTGGAGGGCAAGCTTGTTTGGCTCCACCGCATGCCTTTCATGCTTACAAGGCCATGCCTCGCAAAACATGGAGCATTGCTTGGGTGCGTTATCAGGAACCCAAAGGAACGCTACCTCTCGTGAACACACGTGCGCCTGTGTTGGCGATCTTTGATGGCCAAGCGCTGGCCGCCGCGATCCGTGGGTTGCACGCGGAAGCTGCAGGCACGGCCTCACCCGCTGCGATGAACATGTGGGTAGATCTCATTCAGCACTATGCCCGCACCTTCGCCGCGCCGTGGAGCACGGATGACCGTCTGCGTGAAGTGTGGCAGCAGGTGATGCAGAACCTCGCCGCCGATTGGTCACTGCCAAGGCTGGCCTCTCTCGCAGCGATGAGCACCAAACAATTCACCCGCCTTTGTTTGCATTCCTTGGGGCGCACGCCTGCGCAGCATGTCACTGCCTTGCGCGTGCAACAAGCTGCGCATTTGCTCTCGAAGACAAACGACAAAGTGGAAAGCATCGCCCGCGAGGTTGGTTACAAAAGTCTATTCACCTTTTCACACACGTTCAAAAAGGTCACTGGCAGCAGGCCGAGCGAATATCGGGGGCGATAGCTCAGCATTAGCCTTTCGGAATTCGACGTTAGGTTGTTCCTGCCAATCTCAATGTCGTGCAGGGGGCATGGTGGAGGCCTCCACAGTGATCATTAGAGTCAAGAAAGGCAGACGTTGCGTCGCTGACATCGCCGTCCAGAGTCACAACTCATGTCCTTCCGCACGATTGAAATCTCTCAGCCTGAGTTCACGCCTCCAGGGGTTCACTTCATCACGGTCAAATCGGCGGCGTTGAGGCGACGAGTGGATTTGAGTGTTTATATGCCTGCATTGGCGGAGGTTCAGGTCTGTCCCTTGGTCACCCTGTTGCATGGTGTCTATGGCAGTCACTGGGCCTGGCTTTTCAAAGGGGGTGCCCATCGGGTGTTGGATCGATTGATCCAGGAAGAAGCTCTGCCGCC
>JAIXVB010000299.1 GCA_027483245.1 Verrucomicrobiaceae bacterium
ATGAGATCAGCCCCTGCTTCAAACAGGCTGCCTGCGACGCGAAGTTGCCTCTCATCTGGCTCAAGTCGGTGCTCCGTTCCCCAGTGGGGCATGACGATGACAAAGTCGGCCATGGCTTCAGCTTCACGCACTTTTTGCAACAGAGGTTCGACCTCGGGCTGCCGGCTGTCATCCCAAGCCAGCAGTGCCAGTCGATGTTCACCGAGCTCAAAAAGCTGAAGGCGATCCGACAGCGTTCGCAGTCCAGCTTCATGACACATTCGCTGCGTTTCTTCAAAGCCAGCCTTGCCGAGATCATGCGTGTGATTGTTCGCCAGACTGACGGCGGTGAAGCCAACCCCATGCAGGTATGAGGCAGCTGCAGGCGGCGCAACGAGACGCAGGCGTTCCTCGGTGTGCTTGGCGGCTTTTTTTGAGAGAGTGCATTCGAGGTTTCCAAAAACGGCGTCGGCACCTTGAAGGATGGCCCGAAGCCCTGCCAGAGGCTGCGCACCTTGATTCAGCGAGACGCCCACGCTTCGGCCCATCATCACGTCACCAGCAAAGATCAGCTTCAGCGGCTTTCGCGGCGGTTTGATCCGCATGAGCTTCGCTGGGCGGCGACCTGTCGATAGCTTTTCATAGCTGAGCAGCTCGGGCAGGCCTCCCAGATGATGGACACAGAGGTCCTCGCCATTCAATGTGCCAATGGGTGGCCGATCCTCCCACACAGCGGCGAGGTGTGAACCCAAGTGTAACAGCGTTCCTTGTGTCATCGCACTGGCTTCTACGGGTTCCAAATAGGGCAAAAGATCGGCGGGGCTTCCCCATGGCAACAACCAGCCCTCAGCACGCAGTCCCTGAGTGATGAAATTGGCGCAGTCCGCGCCCCAACGAGCTTCAGGGCCTGTCCGCCAATCTCTTTGCAACACGCGGGAATCGAAGAGGTAAGGTAGGCCAAACTGCTCACTCCACGCAGCTCGCAGCTCGCGACTGCCTTTGGCACGGACACAGAGCGTCACGGGTGGGCTGCGATAGGTTTGCCCATCGCGAATGACCTCCGCCAGCACTTCCACGGTGCCGCAGCGCAGGTCGGAATCCAACAGCGGAACCAGCGCGCTTTGAGGCAGCATCTGCATGGCGCTCCCCTCCGCGATGACCTCCAGCCGACGCTTCAACCAGCGCGGTGCATTGCTGGCAAAACCGAGGTCCGTATCACTGAGCCGATAGGACGCCTGCTCGGCACGCAAGGCCAGCCAGCGAACTTTGGCCCCGATAGGCTCTGGTTTGATTTCCAGTCTGGCGTCACCCATTGCCTCCATACTCCATGCGCCATCAGGACGGCGTAAAGCGCCATGAACTTCCAGGTGAGGAAGGAAAGGATCTTCAGCCCAGCTTTGCAGCAGGTGAGCAGCGCGCTCTGGCTCATGCACGATGTTTTCTGGCGACCCTTTTTGCAGCAGCAGACCGCGGAGAAACGGTCCGGCTGAGAAAACATCGAACGCAGGCAAAACCTCTCCTCTCCGCTCTCGCAGACGGGCCATCAGCGAGCGATCTCGACCCGTCTTGGCGAAAGGTTCGAAGCTGACCCTTGCCTGCGGCACTCTCCAGACGATGTCCAAAAATAGGCTCGTCAGCCTCTCGGCCTGAGCCGCATCCCGAAGGTAGGGAGATGAAATGGCCGCTGTCACATCCACCAAGCCACGCTGTTTCAAAAGAGCCCCCATGACACGATCCAGCGCAGGTTCGAGTTGCGCATCAGTCATCGCGGCGAAGAAGTCGAGATCCACACTCGCCACCACACGGCGGTCGGATGTCCATGAGGCGGCCTCTTTTTCCCACGTCTCCAGATCCATCACTCGATACCGCGCCGCGAGTGGACCCGCCTCACGCGGCAGCGCCTCCTGGTGCCCATCGAGATATTCCCGCGCCTCCTGCTCCAGCTTCTGAGACTCGGCAGAAGACAGTCGAATCTTCGGCACCCAGATCACCTCCGCGATGGGTGCTGGCATCAGAGGCTCCAGCCAGTCGTAGCATTGGATGCGTCCTTCACGTCGCCATTGGGTGAGCATCTCAGTACGCTTTTCATGGGTCGGCCCCCGGCGGATGGCTGTGCGCACGGCATCCGAATCGGCGATGCCACTGGCATCACTGTGAGCGTCGATCAGCACCAAGGTGTGCGGCTCATTCAGAGGCAAAGCTTCCACCAGATGATAAAACGCACCCGCGTGGGATTCCTCCAGATAGACTAGCAGTTCGGCTGACTCACCTGCCAGTGTCAGACTGGACAACACCAGAGCAGCCAGGCAGGGCTTCATCTTACGGCCCCGACTTTCGGAGCTTTTGACAAAGGTTGGATGAGGACAATTTTGCAAATAGCCGTGTCCTGATAGCTTGATCCAGGGTACACTTTGGCAAGGGTCAATTTGATGGTTTTGACCAGCTCACCCTTGCTCGGCAAATCGAAAGCATAGGTCTCGCGTATCAAATGCTCGTCAGGCAATTTGACGCGCACGGGTTTGCCTCCATTGACACTCACATCCAACTCAGCAGGGCGTCCATTGGCAGCATAAAGCTCCGCTGATTGGGTATAACCCGGCACGATACCAAGACGATGCACTGGGCTTGGTTTGTCCAAAGTCAGAAGGAGCCACTCGCCTACGCCGTCTCCAGGTGCGCCTTCTGTCCAGGCGGATTGCCAATCTCGATCATTAACCGCTGATGGCTGGTAGCTTTGACCATCCGCATCTGGCAAGCTGGAGGAAGCTGTGGCCGTGAAGTCATCACGATGAAACTCCCAGCGGCCTCCTATATTCTGCCCCGTTTTTGAATCTTGCCTTGCACCATAGCCACGATAATAACCTATGTAGGTGGTGTCTTCCGAAGTTGTCTTTACAGCAGGTTGGAAGGCGAAATGTGGCCGCGTCACGATGGTTAGATCGTCCTCCAAGGTGGGTTCGAAATCGGTGAAGCTCCACGTCCAAACGTTGCCAGATTTCACAAATCGCTTGGGATGACTGAAGCTGATCTGGCTTTCTGGGATGGAAATGTTTTTCACCGTCACAATGCCATGTCCAATCGGACCTTTCCAAGCACCTGCTGCTGAAAAGAGATAAGTCAGACTAAGGGCGTCGGTCGATCCATTTTCAGAGACATCGAAGGTCGAATAGTAATAGGGATTGCGGTAGCTCACTACCACCTTCCGAGTCTGACCTTCACCGAAATCGATCTTCACACGGTGCCAGGAATTCACCACCTTGCCGCTAAACATATAAATGTCGGCTTTGCTCAAATCGAGTTGGTCGTCGGTTTGAACAACCTTAGCGGCCTTGCCATCCACCGTGAGGCTGAAATCTTCAAGCTTTGGAGCGTCTTTGAGAACTGCACCGCCCTTGTCAAACCTACCGTCTGTATTCCCCACGATCGCGCTGGGAAAGCCCGCTTCGACTTTCACCTTCTTGCCTGGATTGTGCAGCACATATTCAATGCGGAGGTCGGCATATTCGATGTGGAGGTCGATCTCCAGACGCTCCGAAACCATCTCGACCTGATCAATGCCGATGGGCTGGAAGGCACCTGTGGATTTGACACCGGTGATGTAGCCGCCGCCATTGGCATGAAGCAGCACAGGAAATAGCAAGAGCAGGGCCAGAGAGTCAAAGCGATTCATAAAGAAGGATCATGCGCTCAGCATCAACGCTAAGATGAGACGACCACAGGTATGTACATGGAAGTTCGGCGGTTTTGCTGGACGACACGGAAGCTTTCTTCAACGACTTCTTGCCCAGAAGTCGTGTTTACGACTTCCAAAACGAATACAGATCCTACGTGTTTGCCCCTCAACACATACTTGTTTTCAGGTTTGACAGAGATTTTCACAAAACCGTCCACATAAGTGGACCAACTGCCGATGATGGTGATGGCGAGTATGTGCGCACCTGGACTGAGCAGGTATGGCTCTGGAACCCCGACGAAATCACCTGCCGTTGTTTTGCCGTCAATCTCGAGAATTTTCACCCAAACACCATTCGCATAAGCTGTGGCAAGAACCCCGTCGCGTTTGGATCTGAGTTCGGCGGGCTTGGGGTGTGTGGTGTTTTTGAATTGATCATTGGGTGAAATGCAACTGCTCAACGTGATTGTCAGAACAGCAGCAATGACATGAGACAGCCTACGAATGAGGTCTTGGTAGTTTGATTGCATGGGGAACATGGAGGTTAAACTTTGAAGAGTTGTTTACAAAAACATACACCAGCCGCTGAACAAGCAACAAAACGAATCAGCACCTACCCACGTGTCACTGCGATGACTCGACCGCGTGAAATCGTGAAGCTCAGTCGCGATTCGTTGTAGTCCATCGTCACGGGGTAGGAGACGCCGTCGCGTTTCACGACTCGATAGGAAAGGCCCATCAAACCAGCGCGGTGAGCGGCTTCTGGCTCGCTGAGTCCGATCAAGCTCTGTGGGCCTCTATCAGGGTTTGACGGACCTGACAGGGGCGGGGGCGGCTGGGGTCGCTCGCAGGGAAGGGGAGGCCGAGGCAGTCCTGGGGGCGGCGGCAAAAGACATGAAACCAGACTCAAGGGCAGAAGGAGCAGAGGAAGTTTTTTCATGAGACCGCATCCTGATTTCAGAACAGCGCTTCTGCGAGCCAAAATCGACGGCTCGTTGCGCAGCAGGATCGCCTTTGAAAAAAATTGGAGTCCCAACTTGCCAGATGAAACTTTCAGAACTATCTGAAAGTAACATGACTGCTGAACTGGCCAATTGGGAAACCTCGAGAGAGGAATTCATTGCTCAGTGGGGTGCGCTTGGCAGTCAGTGGGGCATCAGTCGAACGATGGCGCAGATTCATGCGCTGCTCATGACGGCCCCGGAGCCGATGCACACGGAAGAGATCATGGAACGACTCCATGTCAGCCGTGGCAAT
>JAIXVB010000298.1 GCA_027483245.1 Verrucomicrobiaceae bacterium
CACCGGCAGCAACTGCTTCTCAAAATGAAGCGTCGCCGCGTTCGCTGAAAGCAGGAACACCGAAGACAGAAGGACAAAAGAAACACAGCAGCGGAGCATGGGAAACATACGCCACGTCAAAGCCCTTTCGCACACCTGAGATGCGGCCCAGCCCCACCCACGCAAAGGCCGCTAAGCAGCCGCGCAGCAAATCCACAATGCGGTTGAGGCCTGAGTCTGCCTCCATCATGACATACAGGATTCACAGGATGGGACAGGATTCGCAGCGGATGACTTCAGAGTTCCTCGTTCGGTCCGGCGTGCTGCGGGACCGTTTTTGAATCTCCAAAAACAACAACGCCCTCAAACCCGGCCCCGCACGCGGGGCCGAACTACGAACCCAAACCGTAGCAAACAGGACTGATGGAACTGAAAAAACTGTGAAGCTGGGAATTACCTATCACCGTCAGGTGAATCAATTTGTGATGTCATCGTCTGTGAATAAAGTGCGATCTTTTCCAGAAGAACGGATTTCTAAAACATCCCGTGAGAGCGGATGAAAGTAGAATGGCATTCCCCAACGATCGAGCAGCTGACCGCTTGCATTGATAGCCGGATGATTGGGCGGGATGACAGCCAATCGACGTGAGTTTCGCCCCCTCAACTGAGCCACGATTTCTTCATTCTCACCACCTTGAGGGAGAGATCCCTGATGTATCTTGCGAAAAGCATCCAGCAAAAGATTGAGGATCTCAAAATCATGCTGAATGTCCGTTTCATCTGCATTCAAAGCACGTGCCAAATCAGCGGTCTCTGGCAGGATCAAGGCTCCATCCTCATCCTCTTGAATCACGCGATAATCTGCCTTTGGTAGGCGCGACTGAGGAGTCGTCAAAAACGTCGGTTGTGCTGGCAATCGGGGGTCTTCATGACGAAGGGGCGTCCGGTCCGTCCTTCCAGACGGACCAGACGCGAATTGCCATGCGAGGGCAGAGACAATCAGGACAAAGACACCCACCCAAAAGAGTCTTTCTCCCCATTGGAACAATCCTCTCATGCGTGGCAAACTCATAGGAACCCAAGGTTTGCTGTGCCACCAAACGGGTCGTTGAAGCGTCCAAGATTCGGGAAGATCTCAGGCAGCAGACCATTGCTAACGCCGAGCCACTTGGCTGGAACAGCGGCATATTGATCCACTGACGTTGTGGGAATCCAGCGGCCTCGATTGCTGGTGCCCGCATCCTGATCTTGCCCGAGCTTAAGGCTGGGGAAGGAACCATAAACTTGGCCGCAATTGACCGCTCCACCGAGCACGAGCTGATGACCACCCCAGCCATGATCGGAACCGGCGGTGCTCGGATCGGTGCCGTTCGGTGTCAGCGTGCGGGTGAAGTCGGAGTGGGTGACGGTGGTAACACTGTCATTCACGCCGAGGGCGATCAGAGTGTTGCTGAAGGCTTGCAAGGCTCCGCTGAGTTCACCAACCAAGTTTGTCTGCGCATCCAACTGATCTTGATGTGTGTCAAAACCGCCGATGCTCGCAAAGAAAATCTGCCGCTTGTTGTTCAGCGTGTTCCTCCCTGCAATGAGCTTGGCGATGGTCTTGAGCTGATCACCGAGATTGGTCTGGGCATTGATGAACTGGGCGTCGAAGTCAACACCACTGTTAGCTGCTTCAGTGAAGGCAGCACCGACGAGGGCTTCATTGGCTCGGGAACGTTTGACAACCTGGGCGTGATCATTTTCCAGGAGATGCTGGAAACTGTAATTGCTGATGTCATCGAAGGCCTTCAGGCGCTTGCCTTGCAGCGTGGTTTTGTAACTGCCATCGGGATTCAAGGCATTGCTGTAGGGTGTGGCGTTGGGACCATAACCCTCCAGAGGAACCGCGCCTGCCGTGGTGACGGCGTATTGAATCTCGCTATTGCCGACCTGTAGGCTGTTGATACCTGCGAGACTCACAGACAACGATACCTGGCCATCGGCATAGCCTTGCGAAGCGAGAAGATCTGCCACTCGGCCTCCCCATCCGCTGGTAAAGGGCTGATCCGGCACGGAACTTTGCCACTGAACTTGTTGGTCTGAATGCGAGAACAGTTGGGGTGGCAACGGCACCGAACCAGCCTGAAATTGCGCACGCGTCGTTGGGTAAAGCAACGTGCCCACATTGGCGACGAAGGCAAGTTCACCAGAATTGAACAACTGCTGCAAACCAGGGGCAGCAGGATGCACACCGTAGCTGCCACTGCTCGTCGTGAGCGGCAATGAGGCGGGCTGACCGGCGGGATACGCGGTGTCCGTGTTGTCCCACAGCTTCAGCACACCTCGGCCTGCTTTGTAGTCGGCGTAGGAGGGATGATTTTTCCTGGGCACCAGCAGGTTGTTCGAGTCATTGCCACCAAAGAGGAAGAGGACGACGAGCGCCTTGTAATCCGTCAGCGGACCCGCTTGAGCGAGCGCTGAATTGACGAGGCGCAGATGAGCCAGGGTATTGACGACACCCGTGACACCGAGGGCTGAGCAGGCGGACTGCCTGAGGAAACGACGGCGTGTGGAAGCGAGTTCTTGATCGTTGTGTTTCATAATCGTTTAAAGGGTAAAAAGTTACTGAGACGGTTACTTTTGATGGATGTATTCCGGTGAGGTCACGAGCAGGTAGAGCAGCTCTTTGACCCGTGCGGCACTTGTGGGTGTGCCCGGCAGTGTGGACACCGTGTCCAGGACAATGCTGCGCGGGTTCGGTGTGGCAGCCGATGCATAACGTGTCTTCAGATTGCCCGCAGCAAGCACGAGGTCGAGCTGGTCGAGCACCGTGGTCAGGGCTTGTGGCACCGTTTTGCCAGCAGTGATTTCAGCATCGTAAAGCTGCACAAAGGGTGTGCGGTCGAGTGCGACATTGTCCTCCAGCGGATCAGCGGAACCAATCAGAGGATTGGTGTTTTGACCGTTGTCCACATTCGTGAGCGTGTAGTGATAATTGATCACCCGCACGACGCTGGTTTCGGTGCTGAGTTGCAGTTCAGGTGCCACAAGACCGGCCTCAGCGACATCGCCACCGGGATTGAAGTCTGGCAAGAACCAGTTGAACACGCTCGGAGCGGCCTGAGGGGTCTGGCCCAGAGTGGCGTCGGTGTCAGCGTAGCGATACAGTGAAGTGCCAGCAGGGAAGTTGTCGAGTTGAGCAGCTGGATAACCAAAGCTGGACAGCGTGGTCAGTGGGATGCCGGAGCTACCGCCGAGAGCACGAATGAGCTGCACGTAACGAATGATGGGCTCCTTCTGCTTACCATAACCAACATTACCAATCACGTCGAGGCTGCGTGCCTCGTAGTCGGTGAGAATCGCGCGGACGACAGCCTTCAAGTTGCCACGCACACCGCTGCCGTTATCCACGAACTTCTGCGCAACACGATAAACATAGCCATTGCTGGGATTCGAAGTCACGAGGCGCTGGATGAGCAGGCGGCTAATGAAGGGTGCGACATTCGGATGATTGAAGATGATGTCGAGAGCGGCATCGAGATCCTGCTGACCGTTCAAACCCGCGGCGATGTTTGTGCCGAGCACGGTCTTTGCAGCCGTGTCATGATAGGCGGCAAAGTTGGTCAGCGGATTCGTCCAGGATGCCTGGTAGTAGGCTGGACCGTTGCCTTGGAAGAAATTCGTGTTGTTCTGCACGGGGTAACCATTGGCCGCACTCCCATGGCGTTTGCTGAAGCTCCAGCCAGTGAAAACACGCGCTAGATTGGTGATGTCGTTGTTACTGTAAGTCTGGATCGGCAAACCATCCGAACCCAGTTTCAGCGTGCCATCAGGATGACGAACAACAAGACCGATGGAGAAAAGCTGCAGGATCTCGCGAGCGTAGTTTTCATCAGGGCTGAAGAGCACGTTGCCGTTGCCATCGAGCACGGTCTTTTGGTTTTGTAGATGACTGAGGTATTTGCCCTGGATGGGGCTCTTGCTCACGTTCTCAAGCAGCGTGCGGTAGTTGCCATCGGCACGCGCGGCCAGCAGATCGTAGTAGTCGGCGAGGCCGTAGTGACGCTGACGCAGTGTGGTCAGTTCTTCGGAGGTGACCAGGATCTGACTCAAGGCAAAAGCAACGCGTTGGCGAAGCTGATCATGGGCCTTGGTCGCTATCAACCACCAGCCACGACGGCGGTTTTGATGCCGAGGTTCGTTATTGTTGGTGTAGTTGTCCGGCGAGGCACCGCGGAGGTCCCACTCATGAGCATCCGCCGCTTGCGTGTAGTCGAGCAGCTTGGTCTGATCCAGGGCGAATTGGGCATCAATCCAGGCATTGTAACCAGCGATGCGGTTGCCTCCATGCGTGGTGTTGATGGCATTCACCAGTGCGGTGATTTCAGCCTGCGTCGGCCCAAAAGTTGCCTGCGTGAGGAAACGCGCAACATCCCGAGTCAAAGCATCGCCAGTCAGTGTTGGCAGCGCTGGAGGAGCGGCGGGTTCTACAAACTCAGTGGAACCTGTCTGACGGGTGAAGATGCCGGTGATCTCACCTGCCGGATAAGTGCCAGTACCGATGTTCAAATACACCCACTTGCTGGCGCTTTGGAAAAGACCGTCGATCTGATCCTGACCTGTGATGGCTCCCACCTGAGCAATGGTCCAGGTTTCATTCGCCACCTGGCCGATCGGCAGCGTGGGGCGCAGTTCGGGCCCGACACCAGCGGTGACGCCGTAACGGATATATGCATTGGTTTGATTCGATGTTAGACCGCTGAAGCTGAGGTTCACACGTGCGGCGCTTTTGGGTCCGTTCAAGTAAAGCGTGGCGATGCCCGAGGCAAAGGTGTTGGCCGATCCCTGCTTCGTTAGAAAGGTAACGAAGAGTTGCTCATTCGCGGCGATGTTGGAAGCATCGTTGACATTTACCGTGGCGTTGCTTGGCGAGCCGACGGTGTATTTGCTATTCGAACCAATCGTCAGGGTGACGGTTTCAGGATACTCGTTCAAGGCATCTGCCACAGGCACAATGACGACGTCGTTTGAGGCTGCATTGAAGCCAATGTTGATCGCGCCATTGAGCGTGCCACCGGCATTGTTTTGCACGAGATAGTCGGAGGTTAGAGTCGCGCGTCCATTGAGCGTAAAATTCACGGTCACAGGCACCGTGCCACCGGTGCGACTGATGCGGAATTTGGCGGGCGTGCCTTCCAACTCAAAGGCATCGGCCACTAATGGCGTCACCGTGATGGTGCCACCGCTGTCGAACAGATTGGGATTCGTGCTGTATGCGTATTCGTTGAGGTTGCTGATCCCATCACCATCAGGATCGAGTGTGGCATCCGATGCATTGCCAGGATTCAGGCCATTGGCGAGTTCCCAGGCATCAGGCAGACCATCTTCATCGAGATCCAAAGAACCTGCGACCACGAGGTAACCTGCACTTTCTGCGGCATGCTCGACTTCAGGGTTGAGAGAGACTTCTTCCTGCGCACGCAGGTCCACTTTGTTGTGGGCGAGGTTGCGTTGACGGGGCACCACAGGGTCCACCTCGTTGCGCGTTTGGAAATCGGCGAAGAGGTAGGCATCTGCCAACTTGCGTGCAAAGTTCACCGCCGTGAAGGCATTCGTGACGGTGTTGGTTGTCGCATTCGCTTCAAACACAAATTGGTTCGACACTAGGCGCCCACTGCCTTTTTCGATGGCGAGATAATGCACGGTCTCCGCCGCGTGAGTTTGATTCGCGGCTTCTTCTTCATCCAACTTCAACGTGAAGCCCGAGGTGGTCACGTTGTAGATGCGCTCAATCACCGCACTTGTTTCAGCCGTGGTCGCGACTTGCGCCAGTACCACCGGGGCAGCCGTGAAGGCCTCCGCAAAGGTGCGTGCAGCCGCCGTGTTCGTCACTCCTGTGGCTCGATTGAACTGCCAGCGCAGACCGCCGATCACGTAGTTGCCCTGTTCACCGACGATGTAATGCAGTGTCTCCTCAGGATGCGCACCACCCAGATAATCCCAGCGATCCACCTGATACTCAAAGCCCGTGCTTGTGACATTGCGCACTCGCACCGCCGCAGGCTGACCGTTGTTTTGAGTCAAGGGTCCAAAAACCACCACCGGAGTCGTGTAAGTCTTCGCAAAGGTGACCGGTGTCCAAGTTGTGGCATTGGTCTGTGTGTGGACCAATTCGCCTAACTCCAGCTTCGCACGAACTTCACCCACACTCTCACCGAGCACGAGGTAACCCACATCTTCCGCCGCATGATTGACCTCGGCATCATTCGATTGCTCTTCTTGGAGGAAGATTTCGATGCCCGTATTGCTCAAATTGCGCTGCCGAATGGTGAAGGGATCACCGCCATTTTGCGTCAGCGATTGAGCAAAAAAGAGCGGCTGCCGATAGCTGGCTCCAAAGGCCAGCGTGCTCCAGGCTTGGGTGACGCTGGCTCCGGTCTTGGCCACTTTGAAGGGCGCACCATCCACCGTGCCGGTGCCCGCTGAGATGGCGATCCAGCCCACCGATTCACCGCTGAGAGCCGTGGTGTCCGATTCCTGAGTTTGCAGCTTCAAACCAAAACCTGTGGTGGTGACATTGCGCACCCGCGTGGTCAGCGCTTTGGCATTCACGGCAGTCTCCGCCTGCGCCAGCACGATAGGTGCAGAAGCAAACGCAGATCCAAAGGCAACGGTCTGCTCGGTCTTGGTCACGGCAGAGGTGCGGCCCGCACGCCAGGATACACCACCGATGGTGTGAAGCCCTGGCTCAAGCGCGAGATAGTGAACCGATTCACTGGCATGAACACCATCCAAATAGTCCCACTCATCCAACTGATATTGAAAGCTGGTCGAAGTGACATTGCGCACTCTGGTCGTGAGCGCCTGGACATCGTTGTAAGTCTTTGTCCCCAGCACGATGACTGGTGGAGCACTGAAGGTGGTGGCAAAGTTCACCGTCCGCCAAGTCGTGGCGTTCGGCTGATTGTTGGTGAGCACGCCAGATTCGTAAACGGCGGCGAGAGAGGTTGTCGTGGCCAGCGAGATGGCTGGCAGAATGAGTGCGGCCAGCAAGGACCGCTTGGGATGGAATGCTTTCATGGTTGCTGATGCAATTGCGTGGACGGTCATGACCCTTGGGTTGTGCGGGTCCGTGGAGAGGCCTCCGGTTCATGCCGGTAGGTTTTGGCTCGCTGCTCAGGCTCTGCAGAGGACTGTCAGAACCTTGGGTGGTGGGGCATCCCGAAGGATGGAGGAGCGAACTGAAATGGAGCTGTCGAAAAGGAGAATCAGGCGTGAAGCGTGACTGCAGACTGATCGGGATGATGCAGCAGATTCAAAACGCGATGCACATGGCCAATCACATCTTCAGCACTGTCAGCTTCATCACGAAAATCCTCTGGCGTGCGACATCGTTCAGGTGGCGTGATGTCCACAGAAATGGGTTTGAAAGCAATGCCACCTCGAAACTCAACGGATGCGGTCACCACCCCTGTGATTCGGATTTGAAAAACGCTTTTCTGTGGGTTTCTCGGCTGTAAAAGCAACTGGAGCGGCCTGCCCGCGAGTGTTTGATGCGGTAAGTCAAAACCCACCAAATTCACTTCGTAGTCTCGGCCAATATTACGCAACCGATCTTCAAACTCAGACGATGCACTCGCCGATTCTTGCGTTTGGGTTCGGTGCTGTTCGATGACTTGCCTTTGAATCAGCATGTCACGCAGACTGAGCATGGGAGGAGAGATGACCATGACCTTGGATAATGAAAGATTCGCTTCCTTCAGTTCTGGGCTTTCTTTTTCTTGCCCTTCACGGCATTGCCACGATTCCCCGGCAGCCACTTGGGCTCGATGTTTTGAGCATTCCAAGCAACCCAGGCATCGCCGAGTTCTTTGGACTTCGCTGGTTCCTTATCGATGAGGTTGTTCTTCTCACCAATGTCTTGAGCGAGGTTGTAAAGCTCCAAATCTTCAATACCGGTTTTCAACTCCAGGAGCTGACCAAAAGATTTTTCTTCCGTCGCCGCCCTCACCAGCTTCCAGTCACCTTTACGAATAGCGATCTGGCCACCGAAACGCCAGTAAAGCGCTTCATGAGGAGGCTCAGCTTTTTCACCCGTGAGGTAGGGCAACAGGTTCACACCATCGAGCTTCCAATCTGACTCCACAGGGATCTTTGCTGCCGCAAGGGCAGTGGGCAAGATGTCCAACTGAATAATGGGACGATCATCGACCTGCCCAGCTGGAATTTTCCCCTTCCATTGAGCCACAAATGGCACGCGAACTCCACCCTCCCAAGTCGTCGCTTTATAACCTCTCAGCGGACCATTGCTCGAGGTGATCTGGCGGGTCGGCCCCCCATTGTCGCTCAAGAAAACAATGAGTGTGTTCTCTTCCGCTCCGATCTCACGAACTTTCGCCAACAGTGAACCCACCGCATCATCCAAAGCCGAAAGAAGACCCGCGAACTTCCGGCGTTTCTCATCTTGAATACCAATGAATCGGCTCTCGTATTTTTCCAGGGTCTCAAGCGGTCCATGCACCGCATTGAAAGGCACATACGCTAGCCAAGGTTTGTCCTTGTTGGTCTCAATGAACTTTACCGCCTGCGCTGCAAAAGCCTCCGTGGTGTATTCGATCTTCTCGACCGGCGTGCCATTGTGCTGAATCGGATCGACCCCAGCTTTGGCAACTTCCAGATACGTGTGCGCACCGCCGAGGAAGCCGTAAAACTCATCAAACCCGCGTTTGTTCGGGTGGAACTCCGGCTTGTTCCCCAAGTGCGACTTCCCAAACCAACCTGTGGCATAACCCGCTGCCTTGAAGTGATCTCCCAGGGTCTTGGTTTCCAGCGAAAGTCCAAAGGCCTCTGAGGCGGTGGGCCCTGGATTGAACTCATGTCCCAATCTCTGCTGATAACGACCCGTCAGCAATCCCGCACGAGTCGGGCTGCAATATGGGCCACTGACGTATCCACTGGTGAATCGAACCCCATTCTTCGCAATGGAATCAATGTTGGGAGTGGGGATGTCTTGAGTGAACCCCTGAACCGTCAGCTCCCCATAACCCAAGTCATCTGCCAGAATAAGCAGGACATTGGGACGATCCGCAGCCCAAGCGAGCTGCGAGGCCAAAGAAACAAGGGTCACGGCGGACAGAATAAAGTCACGAATTCTCATGATGAGCACAGGTTGAAAAAGGAAGAGTTAACAAAGGAAAAACAAGGCCTGGAGCCCTGCGACCTTCCGTGATGCGGATCAGCCTTGTGGGGGGTGTTTGTTTGTCAAATCACCCATTATTCACACTCAAACAGTATGATATAAAATTAACAAGTGAAATTTTTTTCAAACTGCATCTTATCCCGCATTCATCATCACCAGCGAAGCAGAGGCGGGCCGCACTTGCAAAGCCACGAAGCGAATCTCTACACGGTTCAGGGCTATCTCTGCTTCGACCCAACCACACAGGATTCACAGAATGGGACAGGATTGACGGGAGATAAGAACCGAATTCATCTTGATCGGCAGCTTGCGAGTTCCCCCCTCGAGCTCTTCACCCCCGTCATCACCGTGAGCCTGGAGACGATGAAGATCGTGAATGCGCTGCTAGGATTGGATGTCTGAAAGGAGCGCGGAATTGATCCACAGCGAGGGCTCTTGGTGTCCTTTTTTGGGTGTTGGGTGACAGCCCGACTCGACGCTTGTGGCTGCAGTTTGGATGCGCTGGGGCCCAGATTATAAAAAACTGTTTTTGCATCTCGGAGAAACCCGCAGGCGAAAGATGGTTGCCTCTCCACGTGGGAAGCAATCAAAGACCCTTAAACTAACCACAACTGAATCATGAAAAACATCCTCACATTCGCTTTTGCCGCGCTGCTCGTCAGCACGACCTCCACCCGCACCTTCGCTGCGGATGCA
>JAIXVB010000415.1 GCA_027483245.1 Verrucomicrobiaceae bacterium
CATCCACCCCTTTGCCGACGGCAATGGGCGCATGGGACGGCTATGGCAAACACTGATCCTGAGCCGCTGGAAGCCGCTGCTGGCCTGGCTACCGGTGGAGACGGTGGTCCGCAACCGGCAAGCCGAGTATTACGCAGCGCTGGCTGCCTCTGATAAGACAGGCCAGTCCACAGCTTTCATTGAATTCCTGCTCTCAACTCTTTCGCAAGCTCTGAGCGAAGCTGCTGAGACCGACCAAGTCAGCGACCAAGTCAGCGACCAAGTCAAAGCACTGCTCAAGTGTCTGGCCAAGCAACCACTGACGGCCCTGGCCTGCATGAAGAAGCTGGGCCTGAACCACCGCCCCACCTTCCGCAAAAACTACCTGCAACCCGCCCTGGATGCAGGCCAGATCGAGCGGACGCTGCCGGACAAACCCAACAGCCGTCTGCAACAATACCGCCTCTGCCCTAGGCACTGATCCCCTACTGCCCAGGGCAACAGGGAAGACATACTCACCACTTTCATCGAAGTGCAGGTGTTGAACTGCCTCAACGCCAACCGTGATCCCTGAGGGTAAAAATCCCCCTCCTCAACCGAGCTCGAGATTGTCGATGAGGCGGGTTTTTCCGAAGTGGATGGCGAGGGCGATGAGGGTGCCGGGGCGGGCGATCTCGACGGGTTGCAGGCTCTGTTGATCGACCAGGGCAATGTAGTCTTTGCGACCGAGGCTGGCGTGCTCGGCGAGGTGCTGGTGGATGAGGTCGAGGAGCTTCCGACTGCTGGTGACGCCGGTCTGCCAGGTGGCGTGGGCTTTCTCTAGGGCGGCACGCAGCGCGGGGGCCTGAGCACGCTCGGCGGCGGTGAGGTAACGGTTGCGGGAACTGAGGGCGAGGCCATCGGATTCGCGCACGGTGTCGAGCCCATGGATGTGGACGGGGATGTCGAGGTCGCGGACGAGGCGGCGGATGATGGCGAGCTGCTGGTAGTCTTTTTTGCCAAACACGGCTTCGTCGGGCTGGACGAGGTTGAAGAGCTTGGCGACGACGGTGCAGACGCCGTCGAAGTGACCGGGGCGGCTGGCTCCGCAGAGGACCTGGGAGAGGCTGGTCTCGAGGATCTTGATGCTGCGGTCGCGGTGATAGACCTCTGAAACGGCAGGGGCGAAGACGACATCGGCGCCGGCTTCCTGACAGGTGGCGAGGTCGGGCTCGAGGGTGCGTGGGTAACGGTCGAAGTCTTCGTTGGGGCCGAATTGCAGGGGATTGACGAAGATGCTGACGGCGACTTTTCCACTGCTCCCAGCGCGCTGGCGGGCGGTGCGGATGAGGGCGGCGTGGCCCTCATGCAGGGCACCCATGGTGGGGACAAAGTGGACGGTGCCAGCGGTCTTGCGCCAGTGGCGGAGGTCGGAGACGGTCTCGATGAGGGTCATGATTTGAGGTCGCGGGACTCGAAGACGGCGGCTCCGAGGATGAAGAGAGAGATGTTGACCGCGGCGAGAGCGGTGAAGTCACGGATGATGAGCGGCCAGGGGATGTCCTGCACGAGAAGGCGTGCCCAACTGATGATGTGTTTGGTCAGCAGGAGGTGATCGTAACTCTCCATGAAGCCGGTTTCCCGCAGGATGCGGTCGATGAGGAAATAGGACAGGGCACCGATGGTGGCGGCGGCCGGTTTGATGGGAAAGCAGGAGAGGAAAAAGGCGATGCTGCTGACCGTGGTCATGGCCAAGGAGAGGAAGAGGGAGGCGAGGGCGTAGTGCTGGAGGCCGGGCCACCAATCGTAAAAGGTGAGCAGGCCGATCTCGGGCACCATGACAAAGAATCCACCGCCCCAGCCTTTCAGCGCCAGGCCTAACAGGAAGGCTGTCCAGGTGATGAACTGGACGAGGACAATGGTGTAGCCGATGCAGGTGAGGTATTTGATGAAGAGCAGGCGGACGCGGCTGATGGGCCGGACGAGCAGGAGGCGGTAGTGGCCGTCTTCACCTTCCTTCGCCACGATGTCTCCGGCGACGAGGGCGAGGTAGATGGCGCCGAGCAGGACGACGGAGAAGCCGAGGATGATCTGCGCGAGTGTGATGGCGGAGTAGTACTGATCAAAGGACTGGCCCTGGCGCGAGATGAGGCGCTGAAAGAAGCTCTCGGTGCCCTTTAACCGCATGACGATGAGCAGGACGATCTCGAGCGCGAGGAAGGCGCCAAAGCCGATGTAGGTGCGGCGACGGGCGAAGAGCTTGATCAGCTCACCCTGCCACTGACGGAAGAAGAGAATCATGCGCTGGTCATGCCGAGGTAAAATTCTTCCAGTGTGGGCTGGTGGGGCTGCCAGGCATCGATCCGCACGTGGGCCTCGACGAGCTGCTTTAACAGCTCATGCCCGACGGTGTGAGTGGGCAGGGTGACGAGCTGCGTGACGGGGTCATACGTGGCCCCGGCGGTGGCGATGACTTGACGCGCCTGAGGCAGGTCGCGGGTGTGCAGGCGGAAGGTGTCCTGACTTTTTTTCTGCGAGGGCACAGGCCCCTCATACATCTTGCGGCCTTGTTTGAGGATGACGCAGCGGTCGCACATGAGCTCCACCTCGCCAAGCAGGTGGGAATTGATGAGGATGGTCATGCCGAAGTCAGCGCGCAGTTTCATGACGAACTCGCGGAACTCACGGATGCCTTCGGGATCGAGGCCGTCGGTGGGTTCATCCAGCAGCAGGCACTTGGGCATGGGCATGAGGGCCTGGGCGAGGGCGAGGCGCTGTCTCATGCCGTGGCTGTAGGTCTTGGTTTTGTGCCCGGCACGCTCGCCGAGGTTGACGAGTTTCAAGATGCGTTTGGCCTCGACCTCATCCCACCAGCCGGAGAGGGAGCAGAGGGCGCGGAGGTTTTGCCAGCCGGTGAGGTAGTCGTAGAAATGCGCGGCCTCGTAGATGGCGCCGATGTTTTTCAGCGCCAGGGCGCGCTCTCGCTGCACGGAATGTCCGGCGATGCGCACCTCTCCCCCATCGGGCCGGACCATGCCGAGGGTGATGCCGAGGACGGTGCTCTTACCCGCGCCATTGTGACCGAGCAGGCCGAGGATCTCTCCCTGCCGGAGATCGAAGCTCACGTCATCCAACGCGAGGCGATCCTTGCGCCAGCGTTTGGTGAGATTGCGAACTTCGAGGAGGGCCATGGGCGCGGATTCTGGAGTGCGGCGGAGGTCTGCGCCAGTGGGAAACAGGATCCGAGGGGTGGAAAGCGCGATTTCAGGCACTAAAAAGCACACTCGATGAACAAAGTTGGCGACAGAGGAGAAGTACGCCATACTGCTCGCCCCTTCACCTCTCTCATGACTGAACCCGAAGCGACTCCTGACACACCAGCCCCGAAACCAGCGGGCCTCGTGGACTTATCTGATCTGCGCATGATGCCCGCCTGGGTCGCCGGCATGGGTGCAGCCTCCAACCACAACAAATACGAGGAGCGCGAAGAGCGTGAACCGCGCCGTGATGGAGGCCGGGATCGCCGTGAGGGTGATCGACGGGGTGGTCCGCCGCCGCGTCGTGATGGCGGAGGCTACGGTGGTGGTGGCGGCGGTGCGCCGGGACGTGATCGCGGTCCTCGCCGCGATGGTCCTCCAGGAGCCGGTGGCGGCCCTGGTCGTGATCGCCGGGATGATCGCGGAGGTCCGCGTCGCTTTGGAGATCGTGACCAAGCGCGCCCTCAACGTGAGTGGGTGGAAATGCCGCGTGACATCGCGGTGGTGATCGAGCCGGAAGACAAGGCGGCCGAGATGCTGGCCGGGCACATTCGCTCGAGCGGTCACGCTTTCAGCATGTTTGATGCTGCACGTCTGGTGCTGGCGGAGGGAGATCGCTTCCATGCCCGCTTCACCTGCGCTTCGGAGCGCAAGCCGGGCCTGTTCGTGACCCCTGCGGATGGCGGTCTGTTTTTGAGCCGGGATGAGGCCGTACAGCATGTACTGCGCAGTGCCGCGATCGAGACCTATTACACGGTGGAAGATGTGGAACTGGAAGAGCCAAAGGGTGACTTCAAGAGCATCGGCATCTGCGGCATCAGCGGTGAACTGCTGGGGCCGCCGAGCCATCACAGTTTCCAATCCAGCCTGCTGCGTCTGCATCGGGAGCGTTTTTCCAACATGTCCCTGGAGGACTACAAGCGCCGCGTGCGCACCGAGACGAATCCTGAGATCGTCGCCCAATGGAAAGAGAAACAGCGCAAAGGGCAGCGCTGGCTTTACATCAAAGATCTGGCCGAAGGGGCTGAGGCCCCTGCCCTGAGCAGCCGCGCGGAGATGGAGGCCCACTTCCGTCGCTTGCATGGCGAGGACGCCGCCGTCGAAGTGCGTGAAGCCATCATCCTGGGCAACACGGATCGCTCGAAGATGACGCACGTGCTTTCCATCATGCTGCGTCAGGCGGTGGAAAATGCGCGCAAGCATCTGTTCGAGATGTCGCAGAAACTGGGCGGCGGGTTTGAGCGTCGTGGTTTGAAACTCTTCAAACGCCGCGCGGGCAAACTCTTCGTCTGTCGTGTGAAACCGCGCGCCATTGATCCAGGCGTGGTCTTCTCGGCACGCGTCTCGAAGATCGTGGAAGTGCTGAAGGGCACGGCTGGGATGCAACTCACGCAACTCGTGGAGACAATCGTTCCCTCGGCTGAACAGGCTCCTGAAGCCGAAGCCAAGCTGCCACTCACGGATGACCAGGTCTCCGTGATCAAGGACATCCGCTGGCTGGTCAATGAAGGTTACGTCATCGAATACAGCGACGGCATGATCTTCCTGGGCGTGCAAGGTGAACAACCTCAGGCCAAGGCCCCGAAAGCGGCGAAGGCCCCTGAAGCAAAGGCAGAGGCCA
>JAIXVB010000285.1 GCA_027483245.1 Verrucomicrobiaceae bacterium
AAGGAAACGATCGCCATCATCAAGACGGCCCCAACCATGACGGAAGAGGAGCAGATGCTGGAGCGCTTCGGAGTCAAAGAACTGCGCGAGCTTGAAAAACTCAGCCCTCAGGAATTTTACATCACAGACCGCACGGCCTGGCACAAGCGCATCAATGCAGCGCCTGAAGTCACCGCGAAAAAACAAAAGACGCTGAAGATCGACGTGCTGGGTCTGGTGGAAGAAAAAGACAAGGGCTACGTGCACGCCACGGTTCGCACCTCCCAAGAAACACTCACGGACCGCATCGAGGAACTCTTCCTCATCTCCTTCGTCAAGGAAGGCGACAAGTGGCTGATCTGGCCTGAAATGAAGGATCGCCCGATCATCACGCCTCTGGATGGCGCGAAGAAGGAAGAAGGCGAAGCGAAGAAGAAATAATCCCGCCTGATTTCTAAACTCCTTTGAAGCGACCCCGCAACGGGTCGCTTTTTTGTTGGCTGATTCATTGAGTGCGCGAATTGCCGAGCTATCGGTCTGCAATGCTTCACGATACCATCGCCGCCATCTCTACTGCTCTTGGCGAGGCTGCCATCAGCGTGCTCCGCGTCTCAGGACCGCAGGCGCGTGAGATCGCGGGACGGGTCTTCCGCGCGTCAGGCGGCAAAGAGATCGCCAACCTACTGCCGCGCCGAGCTTACCTTGTGACGGCCGTGGATGCGCTGGGCATGACGCTGGATCAAGGGCTGCTGATGCTTTTTCGCGGGCCCGCCAGCTACACGGGAGAAGACGTCATCGAGTTCCACGGGCATGGCGGATTGTTGGTGACCCAAAAAATGCTGGAGACGCTGCTCGCCGCAGGGGCCCGTGCTGCCGAGCCAGGTGAATTCACTCAGCGCGCCTTTTTGAATGGCAAGATGGACCTGACGCAGGCGGAGGCGGTGATGGATCTGATCCACGCGCAAAGCACCCTGGCCCTGAAGGCCGCGCATGAACAACTGGGCGGGGCGATTGGGAAAGAAGCGTCGGCTTTGAAAGAGGAACTGCTGCCGGTACTGGCGCACGTGGAGGCCTACATCGACTTTCCGGAAGAGGACATTTCTCCAGACACTGGCGCGAGTCTGGTAGCGCGCATGGATCGTGTGCTGGAACGGGCTCAACGTCTGATTGCCACAAGCGAACAGGGCCGCATTCTGCGTCATGGCGCGCGCACGGTGATCGGCGGTGAACCGAATGTGGGGAAATCCAGCTTGCTGAATCTGCTGCTGGGCTTTGAGCGGGCAATTGTGAGCCCCACGGCGGGCACCACACGAGACACCATTGAGGAGATCATCCAGGTGCATGGCATTCCTCTTCGTTTGGTGGATACGGCGGGGCTGCGAGAAGATAGTAGCGATGCCATCGAGCAGGTGGGCATCCAGCGAACCCAGCGGGAGCTGGAACGCGCGGATTTGATCCTGGAAGTAGTGGACGGCAGTCGTCCGCCCGAGGTAGCGCAGCGCATTCCCCTGCCCCCAGGCGCGGAGTCGAGGCACCTGCTGATTTTAAACAAAGCAGATCAAGGTCTGCACGCGGGCTGGGCCGATGGCATCGCCCTTTCCTGCGTGGCTGAAAGCGGCGTGGAAGCTCTGAGGGAGGCAATCCGCGGAGTGATCATGCAGGCTGGCACGATGCAGGCGGACCACCCCATCGCGATCAATGCGCGTCACAAAGATTGCTTTGAACGCATCGTCGCTCAAGTGGGTGCGGCACGAGCAGCGCTTCAGTCCGCGACCGCACCGGAATACATCGCGCTGGATTTGCGAGAGGCACTGCAATCGCTGGGCGAGGTGATCGGCACTGTCGATGTCGAGGAGGTGCTCGACGTGATCTTCTCATCCTTCTGCATCGGCAAATGAACCGCGTGCTCAGGCAAAGATCTCTTTGACCACGTGCCCGTGAACATCTGTGAGACGGAAATCGCGCCCGGCATAACGATAGGTGAGGCGCTCATGATCCAGGCCTAGCAGATGCAGCAGTGTGGCGTGGAAGTCGTGAATATGCACTTTGTCCTGCTGGGCGAAGTAACCGTAGTCATCAGTGGCTCCATGGGCATGACCGCCACGGACACCGCCACCCGCCATCCAGATCGTGAAACCTTCCGGGTTGTGATCACGACCATCCCCGCCCTGTGCCGTCGGCGTGCGCCCAAACTCACCGCCCCAGATGACCAGGGTGTCTTCGAGCAGACCGCGGGCTTTGAGATCATGCAACAGACCGGCAATGGGGCGATCCACCTCGGCGGCGTTCTTGCTGTGGCCTTTGGTCAGATCCCCATGCTGATCCCACTGCACTTGGCCATCGCTGTGGGTCACTTGGATGAAACGAACCCCACGTTCCGCGAAGCGCCGCGCCATGAGGCATTGGCGGCCAAAGTTACGCGTGATGGGCTCGTCCAGACCGTAGAGCTTGCGTGTCGCCTCGGTCTCGCCTGAGATGTCTTGCAGCTCTGGCATGGAGGTCTGCATCCGATAAGCGAGCTCAAAGGAGTCAATGCGGGCCTCCAGACCGGGATGAGCGCCCGTGACCTGGAGATGATCGCGATTCATCTGCGCGGCGAGATCCAGCTGGAGACGCTGAAGTGCGGGCGAGCGGGTGGGATTTTGAATGTGGCGGACCACGGCCTGATCGGCAGGCACGGAGGCATTTCCCAACGGTGTGCCCTGCGCCCAGGCCGGGAGAAACGCCGATCCCCAGTTGTTCACGCCGCCATGGGCCAGGGTGGGGCAGATGGTGACAAAGGCGGGTAAGTTGGCGTTTTCCGTGCCGAGTCCATAAGTGATCCAAGCCCCCATGCTGGGGCGCACAAAGGTGTCACTGCCCGTGTGAAATTTCAGCAATGCTCCTCCATGAGCCGGATTGGTGCCGTGCATGGAGCGGATGACGCAGAGGTCATCGACACAACGCGCCACATGCGGAAAGAGGTCGCTGACCGGCAGCCCGCTCTGACCGTATTGACGAAACTGCCAGGGTGACTTCAGCAGCGTGGTCGTTTTGGCAAAAGTCACGCGCGGCAGGGCAAAGGGCAACGGCTTGCCATGGTCACGATCCAACAATGGCTTCGGATCAAAGGTATCCACATGCGAAGGACCTCCCTTCATGAAAAGAAAAATCACTCGTTTGGCCCGCGCCGGGAAATGGGATTTTTTCGCCGCAAGGGGATCGATCGCAGCCGCCTGTCCGTGAGAGGCCAGCAAACTCTGCAGGGCCAGATACCCAAATCCCAGCCCCGACTGTTGCAGCATGGCGCGGCGTGAAGAGAGCGGGGCGGGCACGTTCATGGGAGATCGTTACGCAGACAAGCAAAGCGCTCTTTCCTGCGAGATTGTCATTTCCTTTGAGACCCGCTCAGGCTAGCCGCATAGATGAGCATGATGAAGGAACTCACGCATGTGAATGAAGCAGGTCAGGCCAGCATGGTCGATGTCTCAGGAAAACAGGCACTGACCCGCGAGGCCGTGGCGGAAGGGATGATTTATCTCAGCCCTGAGACCCTGGATCTGCTACGCCAAAATCAATTGAAGAAGGGAGATGCGCTGGCCGTGGCTCGGATTGCAGGCATCCAGGCGGCCAAGCAGACGCAACTGCTCATTCCGCTGTGTCATCAGATCCCCCTTTCCAAAGTTGCCGTGGATTTCACCCTGACAGAGCTTGGCATTCAGATCCAAGCCGTGACAAAAACAGTCGCTCCGACAGGGGTGGAAATG
Source organism: Verrucomicrobiaceae bacterium (assembly GCA_027483245.1). GTDB lineage: Bacteria > Verrucomicrobiota > Verrucomicrobiia > Verrucomicrobiales > Verrucomicrobiaceae > Prosthecobacter. The sequence goes on from JAIXVB010000285.1 coordinate 3,726, forward strand.
GAGGCTCTCACCGCTGTGTCGATGGCCGCCCTGACCCTCTATGACATGTGCAAAGCCGTCGATACCACCATGCGCATCAGCGACATCCGTCTGATTTCAAAAACCAAAACCGCCCTCGCTTAACACCTCTCACCGTTCCTCTCATGAGCGCCCCATTCATCCACGTCGGCATCATCACCGTCTCAGACCGCGCAAGCCAAGGCGTCTATGAAGACCTCGCAGGCCCAGCCCTGCGTGAGCTTTGCGAAAGCTATGGCTGGCAGATTCAGGCGGAGGCTTTGGTGCCCGATGATCTGTTGAGCATCCAGCAAGCTATCCAATCCTTCGCTGCCCAGGGCTGTGGGCTCATTTTGACCACTGGCGGCACCGGCATCGCCGTGCGTGACGTGACCCCTGAAGCCGTGCGCGGTCTCATGCGAGTAGAAATCCCAGGCTTCGGTGAGCTGATGCGAATGCGCTCCCTGGAAATCACTCCCAATGCCATCCTGAGCCGAGGGTTCGCAGCCGTCGTGGAGCAATCACTGGTCATCACCCTGCCCGGCAAACCCCAAGGTGCCGTGGATTGCCTGGGCTTTGTGCGGGGAGCGATTGATCACGCGGTGAAACTTGCCCAGCAGAAACCCACGAGTTGCTAGGGTGGGCGGAGAAGAGGGAAAGGGATAAGAGAAAAGTGTCGGAGACTTTGAGGGCCTGGAGAGCGCTCTCCTTCTCTTCCTCCGACTCCTACTCTTCCGCCCTTGGAGAGGAGCGAAGGCTCTTCAGTCCGTGAAAAAGGTGGAGGCTGGTGCAAGTTGCTAGATTGAGAGCATGAAAGGTGTCGAGCTTGTGCCTCGTCCTCGTCTTCCTACTCGAACTCGTCCTCGGCTCTCCGACGTTGAAAGCGCTCGAAGGTCAGCAGTCCACAAAGCACCAAGGAGTGATGACATCCTGGCGTCATCGTAAGGACTTGAAGCCAGCATCCTTGAATCGTCCTCTAACCGTTTGGAATCCCAACTCAAAAGCTGGAAAGTCTATGCCACAGCGCGGAACCACGCGATCTTCACACAAAAAAACGCGACGGTCACCCATCGCGTTTTTGTGAGACATGAATAAATCAGGGGTTGTTGCTGGGGCCAGTAGCAGGACCCACTCCGCCTGAACTAGGAGCACCGATCACGGTGCCATTGATGGTCGGAGCACTGCCGGTTTCGGCACCTTCACCGCCATTTGCACCTTGGCCACCTTCGCCTGCTCCGCCTTCACCACCGACGGTGCTTTGGGTGTTGCCATTGGCGTCTGTGGTGGTTTCCACTTTAGTGTCGCCATCCTTGTAAGTCACGTCGCCGCTGCCTGAGATGGAAATGCCATCCACATTGAAACCTGGTGGATTGAAGTCAGGCTCCCAGCGAAGGGCGATGTAACGTGTTTTGACTGCCTTGCTTGGTTTGGCCTTGAGGAAACCAGCACCCGAAGCGTCTTCCGCACGAGCCACAGGCTCAGAAGAATCAAAGACTGCAGGATCAAAAGTCAGGCGACCGCGCCAGTCTTCTTTCTCTGGCAGCGTGTCGAAAGCATAGACGGCAAGGCGAACTGGACGAGGGGAATGCACAGAACCGAATTCATTCAGCGTGCGGACCTGACCGAGGTCATAGACTGCGGTGCGATACTTGTCGTCAGACTCAGGGAACTCGATGCGGTTGGTGCGGGCGGCATCACCACGACCACTGAAAGCTTCAGGGTTGATGTAGAGGAGACGACCACCACCGACACCCGCGGCGAAGTTCACACCAATGCCACTGCCATCTGGAGATTGGCTGACGGTGTAATTAGCATCGGTGTCTGAACCGAGAGCTTGGAAGCTGCGGATCGAACCGCCACGGGACAATTCAAAATCGATGCGGAGGAAACGTCCTTGAGCGGAGCCACCGGCGAGCTTGATGAAGCGGTCTGAAGAACTGCAAACGATGGAATCCAGAGGGCTCCAAGCTTTGCCATCAGAACTGAGAGAAAGACTCACTTTACCTTCGATACCATCGCTGACGAAAGAGGCTTCGTTGACCAAGGATTGTTTGATGAACTTGATGACAGCATCACTCTTCCCAGAGGCAACGGTCACCGCCTTGATCGGATCTCCCAACAACAGAGTGTTTGGCTGGCCAAGACCTGAGGAGGACTCCAGCTTTGTGCCGTTCATGATGGTGGTGATGCTAACTGGCTTGCTACCCACAGACGGCAGACGACTCCATTTGGCACTGGCCGAAACCGTCAAAGACGCGACGGCGGCGAGGGTGAGTAAAGATGAGGATCTCATGAGATTTTGAAAACGTGACTGTAAACGGTAGCAGTTGAAAGCCGATTTCATACCACTTCTACGATTTCAACCATATTGCCTGAGTTGTGTAAACACTTTTTTCGTGAACAGCTTGGCGGAAAAGAAAATTGAATTGCCGAATGTTAAAATTTAACGTTTATTGAAAATATGAAATGTCCGCACTGTTCTAGCGAAATCTCCGCAACAGCGGCTGCTTGCACAGCCTGCGGGTTTTCAGCTGGTGCGATTCGAGCGCATCTGGGAGCAGAATGGGTGCGTTTGGATCGGATCACGGATAACTCACAGCGCCTAAGTCTGCGTGATACCCGCCACTTAGAAGCCGTCTTGGATGATTTCGAGCGTCGCTTTCCCCAATGCTTTGTGGCGCTCTTTCTCGGGCCGCTGCCGACTCCGCTAACAGTGATGGACCTGGGATTTTGGCTCATCAATCATGGGGCTTTTCACACCGAATCGATGTCGAAGAGAAATGACTATGGCATTGCTCTGGTCGTGGATTCCCTCAAACAGACCGTTGGATTCACGGTCGGTTACGCTCTCGAACAAGTGCTGACTGAGCCTGTGCTGAATCGAATCCTCACCAAAGTGCAGCCGCATTTTCGCAAAGGCAACTGGGGTCGGGCCATTGAAAAGGCGATCAAGCTGATCGAGCTGACGCTGAAAAGCCAAGCAACAAAGGTGGATCTGGATACGGATCAACTGCCGCCGTCCCTGGGTGACCTGGGTGCCATGGGACTGGAATTGCTGCGCAAAAATCACAGCTCGCCGGCCAGCCAACCGAACAAAACCCATGGCTGAGGTGCCTCCATCGTTCCGTCGGCTCCTTGCCCTACTTCTCTTGGGGAGTGCGGCAAGTCTATGGGCCGATGAAGAGCCGCCTTTACCGACCTGGGACATGCGACCGACCCTGCCCGGTCAAATGCCTGAGGGCGCACCGGCGCCTATCGTCGCTCCAGAAAACGAGGGCGCTCTGCTGCTGCCCCCGGCGGAAGGCACTGATTTTTTCCCCCAACTCGGCCCCGATCGGGATGTCACCTCTCTCATGATCGATGAAGGGGGGCTCAATCCCCATGACCTGAGTCTCTTTTTGCGAGGTGGCCTGCTCAGTGCTCACCCAGCTCCCAGCACGATTCCCCCACCGACCCCGACAGGTTCTCTGCGCGACTTGCCCCTGGAGCATCTGCGCACGGCAGCCGCAGCCCCAGCCAATGAGTATCTCATGGATCCGCAATCCCTGGTGACAGAGGTGCTGCGTCTCGATCTGGATCGCCTGCTTGAATTTCATGGTTCAGACGCCCGGATCAAACTCTACATTCTCGTGCTCGACCGGGATCAAAAACTGCCTGCGGAGGCCAATCTCGATTCCCTGGCCCATGGTGCCCTGACACGCGGCGACTCCTGTTTGGCGATCTATCCACTCGGGGAGCCCTGGAGGACCCGCTATCTGATGAGCCGCTCCGTCATCCACTCCTTGGCTCAGAACGAGTTGGCGGACCTTGCCGATGATTGCACTCAAGATGCGATGCTGGCCACCGATTCCATGCTGCAATTGCAGCGCTTTGCCGTGCGCCTTTCGACGCGTTTGTTTAAACTGGAACGTCATCTGCCGCCACGCGTCACAGAGACCAAGGCGGCTCCTTTGGACGAGGTCACACGCTCTCCATCTCTGGACAAACCAGTCGCCGTCAAACCTTGGGGATCTTGGGGTTGGGTCTTGCTCACCGCCGGACTCGCAGGCCTGACATGGCTGATCGTCCTCACCCTGCATCTCGCCTTTAAAAGTCGGCATCGCCTGCCCGCAGCGGTCACGCAGGTGTGGCTTTTGTCAGAACCCGAGATCCCGAGTCGCCTTGGGGGTGCTTTTTCAGGTGGCGGTGGGGCATCGGGCTCCTTTGGCAAGCCCTGAGGAGAGGATCGCAGTCTTGACGCTTCGGCCTCGACCCGACATTCTGAGCCAAATGCGGTTCGGGTTTCCATCTTTTCATCATCACTTTGGCGTGCTGACGCTCAGCCTGATCTGTCTATCCTTGAGACTCTCGGCAGCGATGGGTTCCGACACCGAGATGAAGATCCAGACGGTGCTCCATGATTTTCCTCGCGCGTTGATTTTATCGGGACCCGCCGAGGATTCAGCCGCAAAGAACAATCGCCTCACTCAGGTGTTCACGATCTTGTCGCAGCGCCTGAATCTGCCTCCGGATTTCATCGGCCAAGAGGTAGCTCGCCGCGCCCGAGCCTTAGCTGAAAACAAAAAGGCCTCGCCCCTGGATCGCGCACAGGCACACTTCCTGTTGCATCAATTCACCCAAGCACGCGACTTCGCCTTGGACGCGGGAGATCGAGCGCACCGAGCTAAACCGCGACTGCCTGCTGAGGTGATTCAAGCTCTGGAGTTGGCCGCCTTTGCGGCGATGGAGCTGAACTTGCTCGAGGATGCTGAAAAGTATCTTTCTGTCGCAGCCGGTGAAACGGCCCCGGAGCGCGATCTTGCCCTGTGGACCCAGGTGCAGAGTTCGAGGGCTCAAACGCAGTATCGCAAAAAAGCACCACAGGAGCGCGAGGCGATCCTGCGTGACATCTTAAAAGAGCAGGAACGCGCTCACGGCACTGATCACGTGGACACGCTGCGTCAGCGCAATGAACTGGCGAATGCACTCTACGAGCACCAGCAAGACGCGGCAGCTGAGGTGGAGTTCAGGGCCCTGCTCGCAGCGACGGAGCGTGTCTCAGGCAGTGACCACGCGCACACTCAATCCGTGCGCAAAAATTTGGCCCGTGTCTTGGAAACCCTCCAGCGCTACCCCGAAGCTGAAGCCTTGCGAATGTCGGTGGTGCAGGCTCAAGAACGCACGTTGGGGAACGATGACCTTACCACTTGGAGCAGTCGTCTTGCCTTGATCCGCAATCTGGAGAAACAGGGAAAAAACGCCGAACAAACAGTGCAGTATCGCGAACTTTACGCAGCCCGGCGGAAGAAGTTGGGAGACGCAAACCCTGACACCCGAGAAGCCCTCAGCGGCATCGCTGTCACATTGATGAATCAAGGCCAGAACGATGAAGCCGAAGGTCATTTCCGCCAATTGCTGGAGATCGACCCTGGCACCGATGAGAACGACATCACCAAACATCAACTCAGCCGATATCAGATGGGACTTTGCCTGGGACGCCAGGGCAAGATCCCCTCGGCCATGGAGCATGTGAGCACCGCGCATCGTTACTTTCAAAAACGCCTCGGCGACAGTCATGTCGCCACGAAAGAGATCGGAGCGGTGCTCGACCAACTCCAAGAACTGAACGCTCAGAAGAAACCATCGGCTCCACCGCCACAGGTGGGACTCCAGGGAGGGGCACTCGTGCCTTCGACCATGGCACCCATGCCAATCGCGCCCGGTTCATTGCCTACGAGCCTCAACATGGGCCCCGCGGAGAGCATTCATCGGCCTTTGGAATTCAAGCCCTGAGGCAGGAGCTCACACCTCCGCCATGATCGTTTCATCATCCGAGTCATCGTGGCGATGCAGCAGCATCTCGCGATGGGTTTGATACGAAGCCAGGATGTCATCCAACTCCATCAGACTCGCGATCTGACTGAAACGACCTCGCAGAAACTTGCCTCCTGGGATGCTGCGGGTGTAGTTCATCAAACGTGAACGCAAGGAGCGCATGATCTCGAACTCGCCTCCACGCGTGCTGCGTGCAATTGCCATCTCACAGTGCCGACGCATGAGCCCAAAGCGCTGCTCCACCGTCGCAGGCATCGCATGGGTGCCGGTGCTGAGGTAGTGCTTGGCTTCTTGAAACACCCACGGATTGGCCATCGCGGCTCGACCGATCATGATGCCACGCACATTGGTCTGCGCACGCCGCACTTCGACGTCAGTGCCACTGGCGATGTCGCCATTGCCGATCACGGGGATTTTCACCGCATCCGCCACCTGACCGATCACCTCCCAGTCCGCCAGCCCTGTGTAGCCCTGCGCACGCGTGCGGCCATGCACCGTGATGGCCTGAACGCCTGAATCCTCCAAAAGACG
>JAIXVB010000684.1 GCA_027483245.1 Verrucomicrobiaceae bacterium
TGTTTGGCCACTCAACGCACCCGAACTGGCCTGAAAATAAACGGAGGAGACAGTGCCAGGAAAGGTGAAGTCGTCGATGCTGGCGCGTCCATTCACCAATGTCATCGTTCGGCTAAGAATCAGAACGTCTCCTGGAGATCGGCGCAGTTGCAGGGTTGCGGGGCCGTTCACTTCATTGACCCGCACGCCGTTGGCATCGATCGCCGTTATTTCTAAAGGCAAGTGTGATCCTGCATTTACGGTGGCAGGGAGGGGTGAAAAGCTCAGACTTGTGGCAGCACCTCCAGCGATGACATCAAAGGGATTGGAGGTGCCCGTCGCACCATCGCCACCTGTCGCGGTGAGAGTGATGCCGCTGCCGGTGGCACCAAGACGCACACTGCCATTCCAGACCCCATTGACAAAGGTCACGGGAGCGCTGGTGATCACAGGAATATCATCGCTGGCACGGAGGGTGACCGTGCCTTTGAAGTCGGTGAGCGTTTGATTGTTTTCGTCGAGAGCGTAAAGGGTGATGGGGATGGCTGCATTTCGCACCCGTGGGCTGGCGATGCTGCTAAAGGCAAAAGCGTTCGGGTCATTGTCCCGCACATTCAGCGTGCTTTGGCCTTCCAAGAGGCCTGGAGAACTTGCCGTAAGGGTGACATTCTGGGTTCCATCTTGAAGGGCGTCTTCCACAGGAAAAACCTGAAAATTGACGCTCGTCTGTCCAGCTGGGATAACCACATTTGAAGGAACCGTGGCTTCTGAGGTGTCACTTGAAGCGAGCGTGATGGGAGTCGCGATGGGACGCACCCCTGAAATGCTGAGCGTGCCGATGCCGGGTGTTCCGCCTTCCACCAAATCTCCAGGTGGCGAAACCAGAAGTTGCAGACTTTCATTGTCATTCACATCAATGCTGCCGGTGCCACTGAGCATCCCGGGCGCACTGACGGTGATCATTACGGGCTGAGTTCCATCCAAGAGCGTGTCATTGACAGCGCTAATGGAAAAGGTAAACGAGCTGCTCAAGGAAGCAATTGTGGCAGAAGACGTGACCGTGGCCTGAGCGGCGTTGCCTGAGGTAAAGAAAACTTGGGTCGTGACCAATGGCGGCGGCACGATTGTGCAGGTTCCAGTCACCGATGCTCCTCCCTCAGTGACGGAAGCTGGCATACTCAAGGTCAAGACTGGCTGTTCATCATCTCGAATCAGGAGGTGCGTTAGCCCTGTGGTCAGGCCAGATGCGATCGCTCGAACATAGACTGTGCGATCTGTTTCTGCGTAAAGGTTTTGGGGGGCCTGTGCGAGCGCTGAGACTTGAGTTTGCCCAGCAGGCACGACGACAGAGGCCGGCACGGAGAGACGTGCAGGAGCGCTGGAAGTAAGAGTGACGATCGTATTGCTGACGGCTGGGGTGGCTAAGACCACGTTGAAGGGCACATCGATAGCGCCCTCTTGCACCGTGGTTGGTAGCGTTAAAGCGATCGCATTGGTCGCATCGGCTCTGACTGCAACATCATCGACGGCAATGCCATCATTGGGGAGCGCCAAATCATCATACTGGGAGAAACGAATGCGGAAGTTGCTATTGAAATTCCAACCCAAACGCAGCAGGATTGGATCCAGCACCACCCGTGTGGCAGATGAACCATAGGAGGTGGATAGCCCTCTCAACGGAGAGACTTCAACCCAGTTCATGCCATCTTGGCTGATCGCCACGCCATCGAAGTTGGTTGTGGACCCGAAAGTGCCCAGAGGGCCTGTTAAGGTTGGTGTGTGGCTTTCATCCCCGAAGGATTTGGCGAACCATTCCAACGAGACATTGCGGCGTCCTGCAAGGTTGAGAGTGAGGGTCGGGCTGTTGCGTGCAAAACTAGATCCCGTGTTGTTCGAGTTATCCAGCGTCAGATGGTAATTCCCGGTCTTGGGCGTGTTGGAAGTGGTGACCTGCGTGCGTGGCGTGGTTCCTGTGTTGTTAGCGGTGCTCCAACTGGTGCCGAGAAAACTCGTCTCGAAACCATCACTGAAAACTGTGCTTGTTCCGCTCGGGATGGTCGGAGCTGAGATCAGCGTGATTCGAGGGCTGAAGCCCATGACCCCAGAAGGCGAAAGAGCACGCAACCACACCGACGATGTGGACGAGATCTCGGGGATCCAAGTTTGACCACTCCAGCTCCCTGCGTTGAAAGTCGCCGGTGAATTGGGTAAGGGGCTTTGAAGCTTCACTTCATAAAAAGTCACATTCGGTAGAAGAGAACTTAGAGTCGGGACTGGCCCTAACGTTGACGACCAAAGCAAGGGGTCTCCATCGGTGCTGTTGCTCGTGCCATGAATGACTCTAGACTCTGTGCTGATGCTGCTACGCAGTGTGCTCGCAGAGGTGGCAGTCGTGCCGTTAAAGCTGAAGTCCACCATGACATTCCGTGTGCCGTCATAATAGAACGGTTGGTTGAAGGAAAAGTAGGTGGTTGAAGCGTTGATTGCGGTGTTCGTATAAACCGTCTGCCAACCGCCCACTTCCCAGCCATTGCGCTCGAATGCCGACCGATCCGTGGGTTTCATGCGGAGCGTGACATTGCTCATCGCAGGGCTGCCCGCCGTGCCAAGAGAAAAAGCAATGCCACTGATCCAACGAGGTCGATTCCCCAACTCTGCGGCAGTGTAAATCATCTGCGCTCGTGAATCATGAGCCGAGGTGTTGTAAATGGTCGTTGTGAGATTGGTTCCAGTGCCTACGGTTCGATCAAAATAGAGTATCCAGAGATCCAGGCTGGTGGCTTCTTGATAGCTCGTCACCGTGCTGCCTTCGTCATTCACTGCGGTGACGGTCGTATTGAAAGGTGTCCCTGTGCTGACTGTTGGTGATGCTGAAAATCCACTCCAGACAAAGCGATCATGAGTCACGGGCTCCACGTCAAAGGCATTGCTGGTGCCAGTCGCTAGGTCTCCACCTGAGGCAGTCAGCGTCATGCCGGTGGCAATGGTGTTCACTTGGATCATCTCTGTGGCGACACCTTGGGTGAAGTAAGATGCCGTGGTGGGAGAAAAGGTAACGGGGCCCGTGCTTGAGGATGAACTCAGAGTCACATGGCCGAAGTAGTTCGTGATGATTTGACCATTCGCGTCTCGCGCGGTGATCGTGATCTCGAAAGGGCGATTGCGCTTTTGAGGTGAGGCAATGTTCGCAAAGGTGAAGTGGCTCACATCGTTGTCGAAAACGTTCACCCAATGATTGCCATCCAGATAGTTGGTTAGGCTGGCAGTGACCGCCACGGGCTGCGATCCATCTTTCAATGTGTCATCCACAACGGTGGCACTGAAGGTCGCCGAGAACTGGCCTGCTGGAATCACCAGCGTCGCAGGCACCGTCAGTTCGCTCCCGTCACTTGAGGCGAGCTGTAGCGTCCGGTTAGAAGTTTGAATCGTGTTCAGGGTGGCTGTGTAAGTTTGAGCTGAGTCTCCCTCTCGAGCCATGCTCGGCCCTGTGATGAGGATGGTGGGCACATCATTGTCCGCAATCAGGACACTGGCTGAGGCAGCGGGCCATTGTGGAACACTGGCCGTGACCAGAACCGTCTTGCTTCCTTCGGCCAAATTATTGTTGGGGGCTGTAAGTGTGAAATTTACGGGACCGACACTGCCTGCTGGGATAATCACCGTTGCGGGAACAGACAGAGCTGTGTTGCCTGAAGTGAGAGAGACGGGGATGTCTCTTGTGGGGGTCGCGCTGACACGGATGCTGGCGGTTAAATAGGTGCTGCCTTCGATGAGGTTCGAAGGCAGTTCGAGCGTTAAAAGGGCAGATTCATTGTCGAGTACCGCTAGAGCATTGCTTCCTGAGCCAATCCTTGGCGCGGAGGCGGTGATAAGCGTGTTTTGTGTGCCATCCAGGTCGAGGTCATCCAGCAGTTGGATGTCAAAGTTTTTGGTCGTCTCGCCTGCTTCCAAAATGAGGCTGGAATGCACCGTTGCAGCACTAGGATTGCTGGAAGTGAGCGTCACTGTGACGGCGGCTGTTTGTGCGATGTTGAGATTTAACGTGCCTACAAGCGTTCCAGTGTTCTCGAGTGCACTTGAGATGCTCGAGACGGTGAATTGAGCCGTGGGCTCACCCAAAAACTCGATGTCATCCAGATTCCAACTCGAGTAACGGCTGCCCGCCACCAGCGTTCGATAACCCCACCGCACTTGCACATCCCTTTGTCCATCCGCAATGGAGGAGATGTCATACTCGAGTGTCTGCCATGCGGAGTCCGTGATGGGGCTTCCTGGGTTCACAAAAACCTCACGCCATTGGGTGCCATCGGACGTCACTTCAACCGTCATGCGTGAATTCGACAATGAGTTCGTATTGAGCCAGCGCTTGAAACGCAAACGAGTCGCCTTGCGGTCCGAAAGGTTGATGGGAGCACTCGTCAGATAAAAAGGACCACCGACCGTGCTGGCGACATTGCCATTCAAGTTGACCCCAAAGACGTGACTGCCCGTGGCTCCGGCCATGGGATCGGTGTTGCCAGAGCCACCCGCAGCCACCCCACCACTGCCGGTAGGCACACCATAATTCCACTCGCCTCCCATGCTCCAGTTGGGGGCGGTGTTGAGATCAAAGGAATACGCCACGGGTGGGGTCACGTAGAGACGTATGCCGATCGGTTGGTTGAATCCCGTCGTTGTGTTGGTGAAAACAAGGTTGGTGCTGTGAAAGCCCGACTCCATCTGAAGGGCCTGTGTGGTGACTGTGACCGAGACACTCTCCCCTGGGGCCAAGAGGCCGAGATTTGGTGTGGCTGTCAGCCAGGTGGCTTGTGAAGTTGCCGACCAGTTGACACCCTCTGTGCCATCATTGCTGAGCGTGAGGGTTTGGCTGGTGGGTATGAATGGGCCACCTCGATTGCCTCGGATGTTCCAGCCACTGCGATTGTTGATTTCCAGGCTGTCTGGCACTCGATAACTCTCGGTAATGCCCGTTGTGGTGGTGCTGGTCGGAGCCGTGGCACCTGAGCCCATGCCGCGTTTGGCAAAGGCAGTCCAGACTTCCCCCAGATCGTTTGGATGATTGACCAGTGTTGCTTGGATGATGCCATCACGAGCCTGGACAAAGTTTGGGTTCGCAGGGCCGAGTTTCATGCCCTCAGTGACGAGGAAGAGCGCTCGTTCATTGCCAACAGTCGCGCCATGTTTGACCATCAGATTGGCACGCAGGTCCCACAGCATCGAACACCAGACCGTGCCTTGATAATGCACTTGGGTAGCATCTTGTGTCTCTGCATAGGTTGGATTTCTCGGTACCCCCACGTGCCAGTCCACTTGGTTCGGATCGATGTCACGAAAGGTGTGCGGATTCTTCAACATGTCCGTGCTGTAGCTGTAGCGCCGCGCGCCGTAGTAGTAGTTTTCTGAGAACCAACTGCTGCTCAAATAGCGCGAGTAAGCGCCACGCGCCCAGTTGCCATGAGGGTTGTCCCCGGGCTCCGCGGTGAGTGCTAAACCATAAAAGTCTGACCATCCCTCCCCCATGCCGCGAGTGCTCAGGTTTGAGATCGTCACCGAGGGGCCACCGACCAGGCGATTGCTGACTCCATGGCCATATTCATGCAGCACCACTTCGGCCTCAAAAGAGCCATCGCGATCCGGAGTTGGGCTTGTCCAAACAAACATCTGCATGCGACCTCGTCCTCCATCCACGGGTGTCGAGAAGTTCGCATTGTTGGTGCCAGAGCCATCCTGCGCTTCGGCATTCACAGGATCATTTCCCACGCCGCCGCGGTTGAAATTGTTCGTTTGAAAGTTACCCGCCGCTTCGGTGAAGCCGAGCTGATACATCCGATCGTGCATGAAATTCGTCCAATAAAAGAGCTGGGTATTGGACGCATCTTTGTAGGTCGAAGGCTCTTGGGTGGTGTCCATGGGGAAGTCGAACACTCGGTTTGGCGATCCTGTCGTCCGTGGCAGATCCGGCGTGTTGTTGTTATCCACATCGGTGTAGGTGTCCGTGTTGTTGCCGCTGGTGATGTTTTCGCCGTCATTGATCCAGCCATTGGGTGAGGCGGTTGTATCGAGGGCGGATGTGGTGACGAAGGCACGGCTCACCTCTCGTGGCTGTAGGCTCGAGGGCGTTTCGTGTCCTGGCGAAAAGGGCATCGGGCTCTCCGTCGTATAGACTCGATAACTCGCCTCGCTGATGTAGGCCGTCATGGAGTGGCGCACTAGCACCGTGCTGTCTTCAACATCCACTAAGACACGATACATCTCGGCCCGGCTGCGGCTGGTCAA
>JAIXVB010000110.1 GCA_027483245.1 Verrucomicrobiaceae bacterium
CGTTCATCGCCATAAGCCAGGACTTGGCGACCGAGTTTGAGCGAGAGGTGCTTGGGATTACCCAATTCCAAAGAAGCGAGCCGAAGGTCAAAGGCATCATCGCCCTCGGCGGCCTGCAAGCCAGGGATGTCTGCACGGTCGGAAAAAGACTCACGAGCATCCTGTCCCTGCATTTGAATGCGAAGCCAGGGCAGGGGCTGCCACTCCAGTCCGACCCGGATGCGATGCAGCAGCCAGGTGTCATCCGTGGCAGAATCGAGGCCCTGATTGAAGTCAAAAACGTTCTCCCGCCACTCGCCGCGGACTCGTGCCTGAAAATTCCATGTCAAAGAGTTGTCAGGCAATGGAGTGATTTCGGGAGCGGGCTTGTCTCCAGCCATCATGTGAGTGAAAGGGCTGGAGACAGCCAAGAAACAGCCGAGAAGGGAAGGTGAGAGTCGTGACATGGAGAATGCGGCTGTCTTTTCGTGCGAATCCTTTGGTAACCAAAATAGAGTTTGGTGATGGCTCTCATGCCAGTGAGGCATGGATTAGAATAACCATATTCGACGAAAACGGCACATAGCCGTGATGGCACGGACCTTGCGAGTGGTGACCTTGTAATCACCGAATTGTCCGGTCCACCCAACTCTTCATGGCCGCTGTCCGCACCTCACCGTTTTGCCTTTTCAGACGGAGACCTCTCCGTGAGAGAGGTTTTACCCTGATCGAGACCATGGCGACGATTTCGATCGTGGTGCTCATGCTCTATGTCACGGTGGGTTCTCTGGACTCCCTGCGTTCCACGTCTCGACTGACGGCTGCGCAGAATTTGATCAGCGCTTTCGAAGAAGCGCGCAGTGAGGCGATGCGACGGGGCACCCCCTGCATGCTGGCTTTTCGCGAAAAGGCAGATGAATTTGGCATCATGGCCTACCGCGAGTTTGGCCTTATGAAGCACACTCAGGGCGAGAGTGGTCAGATGGTCGCACAGATCGAATGGCGGCAGATGCCCAGTGGCATCGCACTCTGGAAAGGTCTTCCGAGCACCATTACCGCTGGCACCAATGTGCTGAGTCTAACTGCAAAGCCGATCACAGAATTTGGAGTTCCGACACTCTATGTGAAAGAAGCCTACCCTGCTCAAGCGATGGTATTCGGAGATCTGGGGGAGGCTATCCAACCCAGCGCTCAGTCAGCGACACCCGTTCCTGGTCCCTATTACATCGCCGTGGCAGAGGCGCGGCAAATGGAGAATAACCAAATGCCTGTCAATTATCAAATGATTGAGATTCGCCCCGCCACAGGTCGTGCCCTTCTTTTGCCATGAATACTTCGACTCACTGCTCCGCTCGACAGCGTCTGACCACAGCTGCCTTCTCTTTGGTTGAGACCATGATGGCAACCGGGATTGTCTCGACAGCCGCACTCGGCACATTGACACTCCTCGCTGGCAGTTTGACCTCCAGCCAAGACGGGCAACTGCGCTCGAAGGCGTTGGTCATTGCACAAGAAGTCTTCCACGATCTTCAAATCTGCAGTGTCAAGATGGCGCCTGCTGTCGATGACAAACGCCAGACCAAAGAGTTGGCTCCCCTTGTTGCCACAGATCTTAGCATCGCTCGACACGTGATCCTGTTTGATGCCTCTGGCATACCGCTGCCCACCAATGATCAGCCCACACCAGGTCAGCATGGGATGGTTTACAATGATGGCAGCGTGAATGCGAAGGCTTCATGGATCGCCCTCATTGAAGGCACAGAGGCCAGTCTTTTTACCGTCGATCCGAACTCGGAGACGGCGAATAGTGTGGGCATCCCGGTAGGGGCAGGACAAGTCATCACGGTCCCTGATGCGGAGAAGTTTGGTCCGCTGGGCACGGAGAGCTACGATTATCCCACCGTGGACTCTCCGCCGAGTCCTACTGCACCGCCGCCGAAAAGCGGTCTGACTCAGGTCACCATCAGCATCGAATCCCCACCCGGAGCTCCGGCGATCAGCCGCAAAAAATTTCGTTACCAGTTTCTTTGGAACCGCTGATCACGACCTGAATTTCCTTTCTGAATGATCGCTTTCATCTCCAGCACTCGCGGTAAAAAGACCTTGCTCATGCAACGAGGGTTCACGCTGGTGGAACTGCTCATGGCGATGGCGGTGAGCAGCATTCTCATGGTGGTGCTGGCCTCCATGTTGCAGAGCAGTCTAACGGCTTATTCAGGTCAGCAACGCCGCAGCAGCGCTGCTGTTGAGAGCCGCGCTGGATTGGAAATTTTACGCTCCGATTTGCGCTCCTTTTGTTCTTTGCCCGATGATCCTCAACGCACCGGGGATGACGTGGCGCCGCGCTTTGTGCATCTGCCAGGGGAGAGTGCGCTTTTCTCGGATCGCATTGCTTTTCTTCGACAAGCCAGAGGCGCGACTTCAGCTTCAGTGACAGCGACGCCCGATCTAGGCACCCTCTCTTTGGTGGCGTATGCGGTCGGTTTCACCCCCGATGCTGGAGGTCGCAACAGCCAGAAGCTGTACCGTCGTCAGTTCACTCCTGAGGAGACTTATGTGAAGCTGCGCAACCATCTGACCACGGGGGCTGAACTGCTCACGGAGGCCGATTGGAAAACCCTTACCGATCCAGAACCCAGTCCACCGAGCACCGGCAGTGGCACGGATCCAGATGTGCCCGCTCCGGTCACCTCTGTGGCGGAGCCGGTGGTCTATCAGGTGATTCAGTTCAAAGTGAACCCACTTCGTGCCTTGCTCGCCCACGCCAGCGATCCTGCCTCTGTGAATGGTGCGGCAACTTTGACCGCCGATGCGCTCTGGCCGAGCCAACAAAAACCCGCAGCCGTGGACATCCTCTTGCGGGTAACCAATCGAGGCACGGCGGCCAAACTGAACACGCTGAACGACTGGCGTGCGGAAGGTAACTTCCAGAAGCTCCTCCTTGGGCAAGGAGTCACCCCTAACGATTACAGTGACGACCCTGAAGTCGAAACTCAGCAGTTACGCGTCCACCTGCCGAGATACTGAACCCATGGAATCTCTTCCTCCCACTCCCGTCCCAGTTTCGCCCCCTTCGCGTCGCCGTCGTGGTTTCACGCTGGTGCTGACCTTGATCGTTTTGTCAGCCATCACTCTGTTGGTCTTGGGCCTCTTTGCCAATGTCTCCAGTGAATCGGCGACAGCCAATAACTACGACCAC
>JAIXVB010000010.1 GCA_027483245.1 Verrucomicrobiaceae bacterium
AGCCCCCAAAAAGCGTGTCCTCATCGTCGATGATCATCCAATCTTTCGCGCGGGATTGACCGGCCTTGTCAATCTCGAAAAAGATCTCGCGGTATGTGGTGAGGCACATGATGCACAGCAAGCGCTGGGTGCTCTTGAAAAGCTGAAGCCTGATCTCATGCTGCTGGATATGAGCCTGCCCGGGAAAAGTGGCCTTGAGCTGCTCAAAGACGTGCGTGCTCTCAGCCCGCAAACGCTTGTGCTCATCATTTCCATGCATGACGAGACCCTGTATGCAGAGCGTGTGATCCGTGCCGGAGGCCGGGGTTACATCATGAAGCAGGAAGGGCCTGGGAAAATCATCCACGCCATCCACAAGGTGCTCGCGGGGGGCATCGCCGTGAGTGAGCGCATGGCCTCCCTCATTCTCGATGCCCTTTCAGGCACCAAGAGTGGGTCAACCTCAGTCTCCACTCTCACGGATCGTGAGTTTGAGGTTTATCGATTGCTCGGTCAGGGCAAAGAGCCACATGAGATCGCTAGCGTGCTGCATCTCAGCATTAAAACGGTGGATACACATCGGATGCATATTCGTCAAAAACTCGGCCTACGGAATGCGACGGAACTCATCCATCACGCCACCCGCTGGGTCGGTCATCAAGGTTGATTGAAGGGAGAGCTGGATGCCGGCTGAAACAGACTCAGCCGATTGCTGAGAACCGCAAGGGAAGCCTGCCCATTGAGCGCCTCCGCCTGTGAAGACAAGGTCTGCTTCATGGGAAAGGGCGAATCCATCATCGATAAAAAGGCGCACCGCGGTGATTCTTCGGCTCCCGCCTTTTCTGTCATCGCCATCCATGAAGGATATCAAGCGGAGATCCAGGTGAATCAAACGTTTGCCTGGCTCCATCATTGTTTCAGTGCCGATTTGCGACTGTCCTTCAATGCATGGACTTTTGAAAAGCTCGTGTCAGCCCTCGACACACGCGCCCTATCCGTCCGCATCGGTGTGGAAGCTGACATGATCATCATCGCCTCCTCGAACATTGGATGTCTGCCAGACCATATCAAACGATGGCTAGACTCCATCACCTGTGAGCAGCACTTGGCCAGAGCCCTGGTTCTGGCTTTGAATGAAAATGCCAGCGCATCCGCTGTCTTTTGCGAGGAGCTCAAGCAGTGGGCAGCGCGGTGGCATGCCGAACTCATCTGCTGTGCGGACATCCATCATCAACCCAGCCGTCAAGCCATTCTTCGTCGCATCAACGAACGGTTTCATGAGACACTGGCTGCGAGTCCTGATCCATCTGAGATCATACCCACCACCCACATTGCTCCTGTTGTTCATCAAACAATGAGCGTGAACCAAGCCACCATGAGCCTGGTCCAGATTCAAGAAGTTCGGGCTCTGGCTTATCATCTCTGGCTCGAGGCAGATCGTCCTGCGGGCAGGGAGATCGACTTCTGGCTGACTGCGGAAAAGCAGGTCATGCACGGCGTGACTGAACTGCAGACATAAGGCCAACTTAGCAAGCAATGCTCGCGATTTTAACCACCCACAATCAACGAACCTCATGAAAACACGCCTCTTCATTCTCGTCGTCTCCGCTGCTGTGCTCAGCTCGTGCAGCCAATACAAGCTCACCTCCACGAGAGGTGAAGAATACCCCTGCTACAGCACTTGGCATCCCTATCCCAAAAATAGCTAAATCGTCACAGCCTCTTCAACTCTCATCCTTTCAATCATCATGATCATCAATCTCGACTGGTTCGGTTGCTCTCCGAATGCTTCTTGGGAAACGCAGATTCACCAAACTCTGCGGTCACTCTCGGAGTTCAAGCCCATCTCGCGTGTTAGCTTACGAGTTGAAGAGGATGTGTCATTTGAAGAGCCTTTTCATCTGACGCTGATGCTGTCCATGCCAGGACCTGATGTTCTCCTCGATGGGCGCGGCCATAGCTTTCAAACGGCTCTTTATCAGATCACCCAGGAAGCGCAGGAAAAGCTCTCTCAGCAAACCGACTGACAGAAAGTCATCTCCTCTCATCAAATCGAAACGGGCTCTACGATCAATCCGAACAGGGCCTCTCCCTCCAACCAATGTCCGCATCGGCTGCGCCCAGGTGGTTCAGCTTTTGCCAATGTCTGGGCCTCTTTTCCCCAAAACCGAACCATGCCGCTCCACGAACTCAGCACCTACTCCGTCGAACATTGTGAACTCTGCCATGGCAAGCACTTCACTGAAGTGGCCGATGCAGATCGCGATGGAAAACCGCTCCGCACGGTCATCTGTGAAGACTGCGGGTTGGTCTTCTCTGACCCTCGGCCCAGCACGACGCAGATCGACGACTTTTACCGCAATAGCTACCGCCTCGCCTACAAACAGGCTTGGCAGCCACGGCTCAATCACACTTACCGTGCGGGCAAAGTCGCGCAGGCTCGTCTCAGAAATCTCATGCCTCTGCTCACGCCTGGATGCAACGTGCTCGATTTCGGCTCTGGAGGTGGTGAACTCGTCTTCATTCTACGCGAACTTGGTCACGACGCCCGTGGCATCGAGCCCAATTTTGGCTACGCTGATTACTCGCGGGACATGCTGGGCATCCCTGTTCAGATCGGTGGCTTCGCTGAGGCGAGTGTGGAGTCCAATAGCCTCGACCTTGTCACGCTCTTCCATGTTGCCGAGCATCTGGAGCATCCGGTTGAGGCATTTCAGAAAGTCGCGGGATGGCTGTGTGATGGGGGGCGATTGTACGTCGAGGTGCCCAATGTCGAGAGCTGCTGCATCTGGCCCTCCAGCAGGTTTCATCAAGCGCATCTTTACAACTTCAACGCTGCGACTCTTGCCCAGACCGGCCGCCGTGCGGGTCTGCGTGTGGTCTCGACATTCACCTCTGAGGATGGAGGCAATGTGAGCGCGATCTTTGAAAAACCCAAAGTGCTCCTCGAATCGGTCCCCACACCACTGCCCGGCAATGCGCAGGACATCCTTCGCATCCTCCGCGAGCACACCCTCTTTGCCCACACCTTTACCTCCTATCCCTATATTCGGCCGCTGCAGAAACTCCGCCGTCAGTGGCGGGAACGCCAAATCCTAGCTCGCTTCAGCGATGGCAAGTCTCTGCTGCAATCGATTGCGCATGAAATCCAGCGCAAGGAACGCCCTGACTCTGGGTCTCCACCCACGGCAACGTTGGCCCCGGTCTGATTTCACCATTCGAGCGATGGTGAAAAGGCTACTTCATCTCCACTCGATCAAAGTCGCAAAGCTTCCGACGTCCAATCACGTATGATGGGGTGACATCGCCATCACCACCGAGCACCTCGGGGCGATTCATCACTCTTCAAAGGCATCCACTCCATGCTCATCTCTGCACGAGACTTCGTCACGCTCATCACCGGGGTCGTCCTCTTTTTAGCTCAGGAATCCGTGCCGCTGAGGGCGGAGGTTGTGCGACTGAAACCCGCTCCTTCGCCCCCTGACAATCCGCTCAAAGGATTGGTTCCGTATGCCGATTATGCGGATGAAGGAACGTCGCACTTCCCACACAGCCTGGAGTTTGATTACCTGCCTTTGGCGAAGCTCATGCGCGGTCCGTCGAGTTTTGACTGGCAGCCTTTGGAGACGCTGCTCAACAAAATTTCAGCGCGCGGCAACCAAGCCGTCTTTCGCCTCTGGATCGAGTATCCAGGCAAGAAAAGTGGACTGCCGGAATTCTTGAAAGAGCAGGGGGTGAAGATCACCGCGTGGAAGAACCCCGATGAGAAGACGACCTGTTATTCCCCAGATTACCAGGATGAGCGCGTGGTGTCCGCGCTCGAGTCATTCATTGCGGCGTTCAGCAATCGTTACGATGGCGATCCACGCATCGGATTCATCACCGCCGGATTGCTGGGCTCATGGGGAGAGTGGCATACCTATCCCCGTGAAGACCTCTTTGCCACGCCCCAGACTCAACGGCGTGTTCTTGAGGCCTATGAAAAGGCGTTCAACAAGAGCCCGCTTTTGTTACGTTACCCCGTTGGAAAAGACACGGACCAGATGGCGGCGAACGCTCACTATCAGATGGGCTTTCATGATGACTCCTTCGCCTGGGGCACCCTGGATCGCGGCAAAGAGGAAGATTGGTTCTTCATCCCGCTCTTGAAAAAAGCCGGTGACGCGGCGCTGAACAAGTGGCGCACCCAGCCCATCGGTGGCGAGGTCCGACCTGAAATCTGGGGCCAGATTTTCGATGCCAAGCCAGCTCACCCTCAGGCCCAGGACTTCGCCGAATGTGTGAGGCAAACGCATGTGAGTTGGCTCATGGAATCAGGCCTGTTCAAAGAGAAATCCAAAGCGAGTCGGTATGCCGGAGCGGTGGCTCAGGTCCAACGAATGGGCTACGACTTTCATGTCTCCACGGCCGAGATCACACGCGCCGACTCAAAGCTTCAGGTTCGCCTCACAGTCCTCAATCAAGGCGTGGCTCCCTTTTATCAAGACTGGCGCATGGAATTGGCTGCACTGAGTGGCGATGGAATCATCGTGCAGCGCTGGCCGGTGGACTGGAAGCTTACAGGCCTCATGCCAAGGGAGGAGGCTCGTGAATGGAAGGCCACATTGAAGGGGCGCCAAGACAATCTGACCGGACTCACACTTGGTTTGCATGTCATCCACCCGCTTCCCAACGGTAAACCGCTCCGCTTCGCGAATGCTGACCAAGATCGCCACGCTCCAGGCTGGTTAAGCCTCGGCATGCTGCC
>JAIXVB010000422.1 GCA_027483245.1 Verrucomicrobiaceae bacterium
GCCGACCAGATCTTTTACCTCATGCAGCGCGGCCTCAGTGAAGCCGAAGCGATGAGCCTGAGTGTGAACGGCTTCATCAACGACCTCGTGAAGGAGTTCCCCATGGAATACAGCGTGGAGCTGAAGCGCCTGATCGATCTGGAGATGGAAGGCAGTGTTGGGTGACGTCGACGATGACGCAATCCGAATGACGAATGTCAAACCCAGCCACCAAAGCCGAAGTTCTGAGCGCATGGCAATTCGCCGATGCTTCGAACACTGCGTCATTCACCTCGACGCACATCTTCAAACAAGGCTTGCCGATTTTGCAGGTCTTTCATGACGAAGAAGACCGGTCTTGGCAGTTTCATTCGGGCAAGACGGTCACAACCAAGGATCTGCTGATCGTAGGTTTGGGTGAAGTTGTTCGCCTCGATCCTTCCATTGCCGAGCTGGCCGACTTGCCCTTGGGATGGCAAGCACATCGCCAATCAACTAAAGAACCTTGGCTTCGCGAACCTCAACCGCCCGCCCCTGCTACCGATGACTGATTGTTTGTCACGAATTGGCCTGTCCACTGAAGAGCAAGCAGGAGCCGAGGATTTCTTGGTAACTCAAGTGCTTTCTAGTCACGCGCTAGCGTCCTGGAGTGCGGTGATCACGCATGCGGGACATGGGAGGAGCCTCGCATCGGCGGTAGCTCTTTCGAGGGGTAGTTGGCTTTTGTTAGCTCTTCCCACCATCACAAAGCGTTGTCGCGCTGCGCTTGCCACACGCACTCCGGGACGCATCCGCGCTTTCGATGGTCGCATCCGTCCAGTTCGTCATTTTATCTCCCAATGCCTCCACCGGCCTCCTCACCATGGCTCCGGCCCGAAGCTAAGCAGCCGTTGACTTCACCGAGCCGTCCACCAAAATTCGACCATGCAAATCACCATCGACCTTGATCCAGCCGTCTATCAAGCTTTCGAGCAACGCGCACGCACGGAACACACGACACTCAATCGCTTGATTGCTCGTATGCTTGCTCCGTTTGCAACGGCGCAGCCACTGAGCCCTGTCGAAAGCATGCTCTCGAATGGTGATCTTCAGTATCAAATCCCCGTTTCAGCAGGGGCGAAAAGTTTTTCTTCTGAGGATGTCGCACGACTCGAGGCGGAGGAAGATCAACGATGACATGGTTGCTTGATGGGAATTTATTGACTGGGTATGCCATCTCTAGCCACGTGAATCATGCGCAGATACGCGCTTGGTTTGCAGGTTTGAAGGAACCTTTTGCTACTTGTGCGACGACCCAAGGCACCCTGCTCAGACTTCACATGCAGCTTGCTCTGGATACCAGCGCCAAGGCTGCTTGGGAAGCCTTGAGGGGTATAACCCAGCATCCGCGTCACATTTTCTGGGAAGATGGATTCAGTTATTTGCTCGTTAGTCCCGATGCACTGCAGGGACATCGTCAAGTCACAGATGCTTGGTTGGCTGAACTTGCACGCCGCCATGGCGGGCGAGTGGCGACCTTGGATCGTGGATTTGTCAGTGCCCACCCAGATGCAGCCTCGCTGATCTTTTAATCAGCTATCACCCCATTCATTTTTTAACAATGCCCTCCGATACCTCCACTGGCCTCTTTGCCATCTCTCCGTCCCGCAGCACCCACACGCCTGACTGGTTCACTTCCCGTTCCGCTGGCGCTTGGGCCGATTTTCAGGCGCTGCCTCTTCCAGGCCTGAAGGACGAGCACTGGCGTTATTCCAATGCGCAGAAGATTGAGCTCGCTGACCACGCGCCTGCAACAGCGCCGACGACTGAGCAATCTCAGGCCGCACTCGCGGCCACCGAAGGCCTCAAGGAACGCGCGGCACGCTTTGTGTTTGTGAACGACACGCTCGTTGAATCTGACACGAATGGACTGCCTGCAGGCGTCGTGTGTGTTAGCTTTGAAGAAGCCCTGAAGTCACATGCGGAAGCTTTGCAGCAGCATTTCATGAAGGGGGATCTGCCGCTGGGTTCCGGCAAGTTTGCGGCGCTGCATCTGGCGCATGTCAAAGCGGGCACCGTCATCATCGTGCCGAAAAATGTCGTCATCGAAAAACCGGTCGAGGTCTTCCATTGGGTCGTCGGTGATCACGCGGCCATTTTTCCGCACACGCTCATCGTCACCGGTGACCATGCTGAGGTCAGTGTCGTGGATCATTATCGCAGCTTGGCGGGTGAAGGTGGCCTGAGCATCGCCATTGCGGATCTCGTGGGCGGGAACGGCAGCAAGATCACCTATGCGGCCTGCCAAGAGTTGGCGGATGATGCACAAGCGCTGCATCTTTCCAGCATCATTGCCGGGCGTGATACGAGTGTGAAAAGCTTTCAGGTTCAGTTGGGGGCTGCTTTCAGTCGCAGTGAAAGTGTCAGCGACCTCGTGGGTCAAGGCGCGCGCAGTGACATGCTGAGCGTGTCCTTGCCGATTGGCGATCAGATCGTCGATCAGCGCACGCTGCAGCGTCACAAGGCTCCGCATGCCACCAGTGATCTGCTCTACAAGAACGCGCTTTATGGCACTTCGCGGAGCATTTTCAGCGGCCTGATCATTGTCGATGAAGGCGCTCATTTCACGGATGCCTATCAGACCTGCCGCAACCTGCTCAACAGCAATGAAGCGGAGGCGACATCGCTCCCAGGTCTGGAAATCAATGCCGATCAGGTGAAGTGCAGCCACGGGGCGACAAGCGGTCCGATCAGTGATGAAGAGCTGTTCTATCTCAAAGCGCGCGGCATCAGCGACAGCGAATCGCGCAAGCTGATCATTGAGGGCTTCCTCGCGGGTGTGTTGGAGCGCTTTGGCAACAGTGAGGTGCTGGACACCTTGGTGGCGCGCATTGATGAAAAGCTGGAGCGCGCGGTGTGATGGGAATGAAGGCTGTTCCGGCTGCTTGATTGCTCATGACACGAGTGCTTTTTCGACTCTGCCTTTTGCTGGGTTGGGGAGCCTTGTTATTGGGGCTGATCTTGCAGTATGGGATCCAGGATCGCGTGCCGGGATTGTCGGTGTTGTTTTATGCAATGCCGAAACCCTGTCTGCTGGGGCTCGCGGTCACCCTTTTGGTTTGGCCTTGGGCTCCTAAAAGCTCGCGGGTGATCGCTGCGATCACGGCGATTTTTTTGACGCTTTCCTGGGAGTCCTCGTCGTGGCACAGGCAAGTCGCGGAGTCGTCTGATCGCATGCCTCATGAGGAGGTGCGGGTGCTGTATTGGAATCTGTGCCGACCCACTGAGAAGCATCAGGGCATGGTGGATCTGGTGAAGGAGTTTCAGCCGCATGTGGCGGCTTTTGTGGAGCCGGGACGCGGAAATTTGCAAGCGATGTGCAGCACCTATGAATCGCTGCTGCCAGGTTATTCGGCGGCTTGGATGCCTCGCGGTATTTTATGGCTGTCGCGCGTGCCCACGCGTTACCGAGATCGAGGAAAGCTGGAGGAGATTGGGGCTTATGCTCGCTTTGATGTGAATGATCTCGGGCCGACTTTTCCGGTGGTGGTGGCCGATGTGTATCCTCATGCGTTTCACTCTCGCGAGGGTCAGTTGCTGCAGGCGTTGGAAAAGGCGCAGGGCAGGTCAGATGCGATCCTTGTGGGCGACTTTAACACGCCTCTGGAGTCCGCATTGTTGAAGGACTACCGTGCCCTTTACATGAATGCGTTTGAGGTCGCGGGCAGTGGTTTCAAAGAGACTTGGCCGCTCGGCTTGCCCTTGCTTAGTTTGGATCACTGTTGGTTCGGCGCGGACTGGGAGGTCGTGGAAGCGAAGAAGCTCTGGCGGGTCACGCAGAGTGATCACGCGGCCCTGTTGGTGACGCTGCGGCGAAAAAAAGGATGAGCTGATGAAGGCTCCCGCGAGATTGAAGGGGAAACTCGACGGACGCAGGGTCAGTCGATCGACCACTCAACGTTCACCTGCTGCTCACGACCGTTGCGGTCGTGGTATTTGACGAAGCCATTCTGAGCTCCGTATTCGTGGACGCATTTGGTCACCTTCACGTCAAAGGCGCAGTATTCGGCGATTTCAGCCAACTTGCCTTGCTGCCACCAGCGGATGGCTTCCAAGCCGTCCGCTGTCTTGCCAGTGCCGAGACTGGCAGCGGCGACGGCTTCGAGCTTGAGTCGATGGCCGAGTTTCTTTTCGAGATCGACGAGGAGATCGAGATCCTGCACCTGATCGCGGAAATCAAAGATGGTGTGACCCATGAGCACTTCGTAATCGAAGCTGACATGGTTAAACCCGACCACCAAGTCCGCACGGGTGAGTTGGTGGATCAGGTCGTTGGTCTCGTCTTCTTGATAGATGCGGTATTCACCCAGCTTGGTGCTGTAGGTCACCGCGACGGAGATGCCCATCTTATGCTTGTTCCCCCAGCCGCCCACGTCATTGGCGGTGCGGCGGGTTTCAAGATCGAAGTAAACAATGTCCCGTGCCATCGTGCTCAGAGGCGATACACAATGCGCGCCTTGTCCATGTCGTAGGGCGACATTTCGATCTTCACATTGTCACCGATGACGAGACGGATGAAACGTTTGCGCATCTTGCCGGAGATGTGGGCCAGCACTTCGTGACCGTTCTTCAGCTTCACACGAAACATGGTGCCGGCGAGAACGGCAGAGATGGTGCCATCGAGTTCGATAGCCTCTTCTTTTTGCTTGGGTTCGTCCTCGGGCGGTGGCGGAGGTGGGCGACGGGAAGATCCACCGCGTGATGGACCGGAGGAGCGCCGTGATGATCCACCACGGCTTTTATTATTGTTTGAACGACGAGGGGGAGGCATGATCAGTGGCGAGCTCACTCATGGAGCAAGCCGCCTTTAGGATGTCGTGCCGAGGCCCGAAAGACAACCTGTATTTTCCAGGGCGCTTAGTTCGGCGGGGGCAATTCTACGGGATCACGCAGATTTGCCTGGAGGGTCTCCGCAGAAACCTCCCCCTCCCAGCGGCTGATGACCACGGTGGCGACTCCGTTGCCGACGAGGTTGGTCAGGGAACGGCACTCACTCATGAAGCGATCGATGCCCAGGATGAGTGCCATGGCCTCCACCGGCACGCTGGGCACGGCGGCGAGGGTGGCGGCGAGGGTGATGAAACCTGCGCCAGTGACACCGCTGGCTCCTTTTGAGGTGACCATGGCGACCAGCAGCAGACTGATCTGCTGGCTGATGTCCAGGGGTGTGTTGGTGGCTTGGGCCAGGAAGACCGCGCCCATGACCATGTAGATGTTGGTGCCGTCCAGATTGAAGCTGTAGCCGGTGGGAATGACCAGCCCCACCGTGGAGGGGGCACAGCCGAGACCGCGCAGTTTTTGCAGCATCTGGGGCAGCACCGTTTCAGAGGAACTGGTGCCCAGCACGACCAGCAGCTCGTCTTTGATGTAAGCCAGGAACCGGAAGATCGAAAAACCTGCCGCGCGGGCAATGAGGCCCAACACCACGACGATGAATAGCGCCGAGGTCATGTAGAAACCCAGCATCAGAGCCAGCAGCTTTTGCAGCGAGCCGATGCCGTAACTGCCGATGGTGAAGGCCATGGCACCGAAGGCACCGATGGGGGCGACCTTGATGACGATGCGCATGATGGCGAAAAAGAATTCGCTGCCCTGGTCGATGACTTTGAGGATCGGCTTCCCGCGCTCTCCCAGTCCGCTGATGGCAAAGGCGGCCAGGAGGGCGATGAAGACGACTTGGAGCAGGTTGCCTTCCGTGAAGGCGCTGACGAAGGTCTTCGGGATGATGTTCAGAAAGAACTCCGTCGTGCTCAGTGTGTCGGCTTTGCTCGCATACTGCTCCACCGTTTTCAGGGACTGTGCATCCAGCGTGGAAAGGTCTGCATTGAAACCCACGCCGGGTTTGAGTGTATTCACCACGATGAGCCCGATGACCAGCGCCAGGGTGGAAACGACTTCAAAATAGAGCATCGTTTTGACGCCCACACGGCCAAGCTTTTTCACATCCCCCACGGAGGCGATGCCATGCACGACGGTGCAAAAGATAATTGGTGCGATCATCATCTTGATCAGGCTGATGAACCCCTTACTCAGCGGCTCCAGCGTCTTGCCGGTGTCTGGAAAGAAATGCCCAATCGCGATGCCGATAGCCACGGCAATGAGCACCTGGATGTAAAGGATGCGATACCAGGGCGTGCGTGGGGTGTCGGAGTGCATGGGAAGGGGAGCAGGCGATTGAAACCTGGAATCCCCCTGACACGCAAGCGGCGTCTTGTCAGCCGGATCAATTCGTCGGCGGCTACTTCGGTTTTACAGGGTAGCGGCCCGGATTGGTCTTGTAGGCCTCCATGCAGGTGACGCAGCAAAAAGCGATGGTGCCCTGATCGGCAAAGATGCGGTAAATGATGCGCACGTTTTTGCCATCGACAGGGCACTTGTCATTGATGGGTGGGCCGCCTTTGGCGAAGACAGCGGTGACGCCGGTGAGGGCGATCAGAAGAGCAGGGATGAGCGCTTTCATGA
>JAIXVB010000717.1 GCA_027483245.1 Verrucomicrobiaceae bacterium
CGAATCCAGTGATAGTAGGCCCACATGCCTTCCGGCGTGAGTTTGTCACTGTTCACCAGCAGCAGATCACTCCAACGATGCGACCAGTAATCCACGAACTCGGGTCGCTTCAGCAGGGCGTCGATCAAACGATCCCGTTTATCCGCTTTGGCGTCTGCGAGGAAAGCGCGTGTTTCTTCTTCCGTTGGCAGCATGCCAATCGTGTCCAAATGGGCACGGCGGATGAACTCACCATCGCTGCATGACTTTGAAGGAGGGATGTTGAGAGTGCGCAGCTTTTCCAGGACAAGATGGTCGATGAAATGGCGGGGTTTGAGTTGAGCGAACAATGCCTCATCGACGTGTCCTTCCTGGGGCACACTGATCGTGGCGATGTCGAGTCGGCTCAGATACCAGGCGCTCACGGTGCCTTCACCGGTGCCGGTGACTTTGACGAGACCTTGTTCATCCACCGTTGCTACGCTGGCGTTGGTCGCATTGAACTTGGCCCAGCGGGTGACATCCTCAGTGCTTCCATCGCTGAAAGTCGCCGTGACTTTAAGCGGTTGTTGCGTGCCGGCTTTGCTGGAGATTTGCCGCGGTGAAACGGCGAGGCCGATGACCCGTTTGTCTTCAGCTTTGGGGCCTGGTGCGCCATGCGCGATCCAGTTTGCCAATGTTTTATAAGCTTCCGAGTCCAGCTCAAAACGTTTGTCGCCTTTGTGCGGCACGGTTTTGACCGCTTTGAGCAGCAGCAGGCTGCGCGCGGGATCATCGCCGTTGATGCGTCTGCCCATGGCGGAACGTGTGACGGAGAGATAGTCGCCCTCATCATCAAAGCCACGCAGTGACAGTCGAAATCCCCCTTGTCCCGCAGCCGCGCCATGACAGGCCCCCATGTTACAGCCGTAACGCGTTAAGATCGGCTGCACTTGATTGCGAAAACTCGGAGCCTCAGCCCCCAGCGCCGAAGCAGTGAAAAGAAGGGTGAAGCAGGGGAAGAGAACAGAAGACTTCAAAGACATCGCAGCGTGAGAATGGTCAGGTTAACTCGGATGAACCTCTTTAAAGTTAGGCAAACAGTTCCTTGATGGCCTGTTTGCCAAAGTCCACGACCGGATATGGCCTCCCTTGAGGTCCAGGCAGCTCCGTGTGCAGGTCGATCCCGAGGCTTTCATAGATGGTGGCGACGATTTGACCTGGATCGACAGGGCGCTCCGCAGGGTAGGCGCCGATGTCGTCACTCTTGCCGATGACTTGGCCGCCTTTCACGCCGCCGCCGGCGAAATTGACGGTCCAGCAGTTCGGCCAATGGTCGCGACCACCTGCAGGATTGACCTTCGGGGTGCGCCCAAATTCAGCGAGGCACGTGACCATCGTGTTGTCCAGCATCCCGCGCTGGAAGAGGTCCTCAATCAATGCTGAGTAACCTTGATCATACATGGGAGCAACGATGTCTCTCATGCCTTCAATGCTGGTGAAAGGTTTGCTGCCATGAATGTCCCAGGTGATCTCGCCAAACACGGTGATGAAGGTATTCACCGTTACCATGCGCACGCCACGCTCGACCAGACGGCGTGCCAAGAGGCAGCTTTGGCCAAAACGATTGAGGCCGTAACGTTCACGCACTTTCAGGGGTTCTTTGGTGAGGTCAAAAGCCTCGCGCGCATCCTTGCTGGAGATCATGCGGTAGGCGGATTCAAAGTTCGAATCCATCAGCTTCGCTTGTTCACTGGTCTCGAAATTTTTCACCGAGCTGTCCACCAATTCGCGAAGCATGCGGCGTCGTTCCAATCGCACCTCACCGATCTCTTTGGGCGGCAGCAAGTCCGGGACCTTGAAGTCCTGCGTGGAGGGATCTGAATTGAGAACAAAGGGATCGTAAGCCTTGCCCAAAAAGCCGGCATCTTGGCCATGTGGCATGTTGCCACCCGTGGGTCCCATGCTCTCTGGCAAAATCACATGGCCCGGCAACTCAGAGCGACGCCCCAGCAGAAACTCAGCGGTGCAGCCGACGTGCGGGGTGTTTACACCACCCGTGAAGAGCCGACCTGTCTGCATCATTTGGTGGCCAGTGTCATGCACGGCAGCCGCATTGTGATAGCAGGAGCGGACGAGGCTGAACTTGTCAGCGATCTTAGCGTGCAGAGGCAAGATCTCGGAAATCTCAAAGGCATCACTCTTCGTGCGGATGGGCTTGAAGGGACCGCGAATTTCACTGGGGGCATCGGGTTTCATGTCCCAAAGATCAAGCTGGCTCGGCGCACCCAGATTGAAGATCATGATGCAGGCGCGTTCACTCTTCTTGGAGTCCACCTTGCCTGCGGCCATGAGTTTTTGAAATCCTGGAAGCGTGAGGCCGAGAGCACCCAGCGCGCCGACTTGTAGGAAGTCGCGTCGAGTTACGCCGTCGCAGGTGGTGATGGAGCCGTCGCCAGTGAATTTAAACATGTGGTTAGGGGAATGATTTCAAAAGAGAATACGCGAGTCATGACGACTTCTAAATGGAGGATGCCGCTTTGATGATGGCAGCTTCGGGCAGAGTCGGACTTGCTTCGGAACTGGAAAAAATGAGCAAACTGCTTTCGAGCATTTACATTTCGATCATCATTCGGCAGACTGGGTGGATGAAGTTTTTCCTTTCTCTTTTCTGCCTCAGTTTGTTCAGTGCCGCTGCTTTTGGCCAGACCGGCACGGGCGGCACCTCAGGTCCGACCCAGACCAAACCGACCACGGAAGAGTTCTACCAAGACGGCATCTGGAATGGCGTTTTTAAAGGTGGGCGTTACATGTTAAAGGCGAACCAAATCATCGCGCTCTCCAAGCATGAGTATGTGGCGGATGGCCTGGCGCGAGTGGTGGAGATCAATCTAACGCTGAGTTCAAACACTCACGTGCGTTTTTACTTTTTGGAGCCGGTGCGGATGGAGGGTGGCGGCGTGGTCGGCGCTGGTCAGCAGGCAATCGATAAAGCGCGTGCTCTGGTTCAAGACGCGGCTTCACGGGTGTCCCCGACGCTGACGGAACCCAAGGTCGTGAAAAGTTATCCGCTCTCGACGCATGCTCACACCGTGGAGTTTGTGCTGAAGGAAGAGGAGCGCTTAAACTCCCTCTTTCACAGCCTTGAGGGTGCCTTTCGTGATCCAGGTCGGAAACACTTTTGGCGTGAGTAAACTTAGCCGGGCAGGACGGGGCTCAGTTGGCGCTCTTGGAGCATGTGCAGAGTTCTTTCCAGCACTTCCACACACACGGGAGTCGCATCGTGGAGCAGAATGATGGAGCCTGGTTTCACGCTCCGGCTGATACGGTGCAAAATGACGTCGGCTCTTTTTTCGATGCCATCAAAGCCACGGCAATTCCAGATCGCCATGGTGAGGCCCAGGGCCTTGAGCACGGGGGCAATGAAGAGATTGTGGTGGCCCACGGGCGGCCGAAACCACACCGGGTCAGCGCCCAGAATTCCTCGCAGGGTTTCCTGACAACTCGCGATCTCCTGCCACATCTCGGTGGGTCGCAACGTCCAAAATCGGCCGGCGGGATGGGTTTGCGAATGGTTGCCAATCAGATGTCCGCGCTGAGCGATCTCACGGACAAGTTCGGGATGTTTTTGCGCTTTGTCGCCGATCAAAAAGAAGCCCGCTTTGGCCTGATGACGATCCAAGATCGCGAGCAAGGCGGGCGTGGTGGCTGGGTCGGGGCCATCATCGAGGGTGATCCAAACCTGCCCTTTCTCAGCGGCTGGGTGAGGAAGCTCGCTGATGTGGTGGCAGAACAACCGGGCTCTGGGAATGATGCAGCCGTAACCGATGACAATGAAGGTGAGGCCGAAGACCAGGCCGGAGAGATCCCAGCGGCCTACACTGGCAAAAGCCACGCAGCTAAGGGCGGGGAACAGGCTGAGGATGAAATGAAGCGTGTTTTCGCGGCGACACGATTCTGGCTGAGGCGGTGGCATGGATGCCTGATAGGAGCATGGACACCCCGGCCTGCAATGAACTACTTGCGCAGATACAGCAGCAGCCGGTCATGGACTAAAAGAGCTAGGTCCAGTTTGCCATCGCCATTGAGATCGAGGGCGGCGTAATCGTGAGGTTCATTGGTCAGTCCCGCTTTGCCGCGATACTGTGGGTCCATCTCGAAAACCCGGAAATAGAGAGCGCTGCTCCAGGAAGGCGGCGATTCAGCGGCTGCTTTGAAAAGCTCGACCACGCGGCTTTTGCCAGAATCCACCAGCAGGAGATCATCCGTCTGGGCACCGGTGAAAGGGGCGATGACGAGATCACTGGCGGCGGTGTCTTTAAGTTCCGAATCAAAGGTGGTCACGGTGTCCAGTTTCAAAGCCAGACCGGAGAGGGGGCTGATTTCAAAGCTGGTCTTGCCGAGCATGAGCAGGGCACTGCCCTTTTCGGTCGGTAGCAGGTGATACTCATCTGGAGTGAAGCCGGAAAGCGCGTGCGTGTGATTGACTCGAAAGACACTGTCCGCACCGGCACTCAGTTCATAGAGACAACTGTTGGCGCTGTCAGCGAGCAGGACTTGGGGTTTCCCATCCTGCTGAGTCACCAGCACGGCACTGAGTTGGGCGGTGGATTCAGGGGCATTGAATTGGTCCACGGTGATGGCTTTGCCTTCTGGGCTGACACGCACGGCGCGGGCGAGTTGATCCTTGGCGATGATGATTTCAGCTTTGCCATCGCCATCCAAATCAGCGGTGGTCAAGGCGCTGGCGGAAAGTTTGTTCAGCAAGTTGTCGGGCAGACCTTCGACACGTTTGAAGGGTGTTTTAGTGTCGGTCTGGCTGATCAAGATCTGCAACGGCGCGAGGCTTGAGAACAGCGCCAAATCTCCGCGACCATCCTGATTGGCATCCAGGATCCTCAGGGCGTTGGGTTTGTTGGGGGCGCTGGGGAGTTCCTGAGTGCTGGATTGAAATTTCTTGTCGGCAGCGGACCAGCGCAGACTCAGGAGCGTGACTTTAGACTTGGCTTCAGACAGGCAGTGAATGCTCTTCGGGCCATTGGCGACAGCACCTGTGGTCAGAGTGAGCAAGCTGTCTGTGGTGTTGCCTTGATGAATGACCTCGGGGTAGGTCAGGCGGTCCTTTTGCCAGCGTGCGATGCCGATACTTTTTTCCCCCGGACTCAGCAGGGCCACTTCATTCACCCCATCTGCATCCACATCGGCGATGTGCAGACTCTCGATGCCGCTCAATGCTGGAAACTCGCGACCTGCGGCAAAGGCACCCCCTGCACGGCCTGCGAAGAACCAGAGTCGAGCATTCTTCGGCTCCGCCATGATGACATCAGGCAGTTGATCGCCATTCAGGTCACCCAAAGCCGTAGCACCGCCTTTGGCCTCCGTGGAAGGCATCGCATAACGAATGGCTGAAGAGCGATCGGTGTCGGGCTCAGCCTGAACTTGGGCCAGCTTGGCGATTTCGATGCGGCCGGTGTCATTGCGAATCCAAGCGAGCCCGGTTTGTTTGCCCAGTTTCACCGGATGCACCCAGCAGCGGCTTTCGGGCATCTCCAGTTGCCATTCTTCACCAAAATCCGTGTCATCCTGCTGCAGTCTCACGAGCAGAGCGTCAGCGTCAGGGGCGGTGTAAAACAGATCGAGTTTGCCATCGCCATTCAGATCACCGCAGCGCAGTCCACCGGAACCCGCCTGACTGATCACGTAGGACTTGGCTTCCATCCAGCCGCCCGTGGAGGCCTGGAGCCAGACCATGAGGCGGGTGTTGGTGAGCAGGGCGATGTCACTGCGCTTGTCACCATTCAGATCCACCGCGAGCAGGACTTCGGAGTCTTCAGAGATCGAGTCGAGCACGA
>JAIXVB010000276.1 GCA_027483245.1 Verrucomicrobiaceae bacterium
GCGAGTCCGGCGGCATCGAGGCTGTCTTTGCCTGCGAGGGCTTTTCCCCCGTTGCGGAAGTAGGTGCCGAAGATGGCTCCCGAGGCACCGCCCATGCTGCTCATCATGGCCATGCCCAGGGATGAGAAGGCTTTTTCCACGGACTCAGGAGGCGCGGAGTTGAGCTTTTCCTTGGCTGCGTTCATGCCGCGTTCCATGCCCAGGCCGTGGTCACCGTCGCCGAGGTTGCGGTCGGCTTCAGAAAGGGCTGGTTCTGCCGCGATGATGCGATCGGCAGCGAGCACGAGCATGGCGGTGACTTCAGGGGCGGTAAGGTTGGTCTTGGGCATGGCGGGCGGATTGTTAGAGGGCGGGAAGCGGCTGGCAAGCAGGAGATTGCAGGCGGTGGGGGGTCATTTGACGATCACCCCCGGCATGATCTCACGAATGAAGGTCTTGGTGTCCTCGAGAGCCGTCAGCTCCGCGAAGGGGTCCTGCATCTCAGTGGCGCTGTCCTTCAAGGGCGTGAAGAAGGAAATGAGCGCCCAACGATGATTGATGCTGCGGAAGATGGAGTCGAGGTAACTGGCGGTGACGTGGTCATCGTAGGTGGCTGAGGCGGTGCCATCGGACCCATGATACCAGAAGACATTGATCGCACGTTTGCGGACGCGATTGCCTGCTTTGTCCACGCCCTCGGCCTGGAGGGTGAGCAGGGTGGCCTGGATGCTGCGACCGGTGCCGAGTTCGATGGGCAGAATGGTGGTGCCAGTGATGTGCCAGCCCTGGGCGACGAGGCAGACATTGGGATCGTGCAGGGATCGCTTTTCTCCACCGCTGAGGACGAGCGTGGCGAGGATGGCACGCTCTGGCTGGACGTAGAAGCGTCGCTCAATGGTGACGTCTTCGTTGAGGAGTTGGCGCTCCTCGGGGCTCATGGCGTTCTCGATGCTCTCAAACTTACCGTGGCGCACGGGCAGTTCCATTTTGATCCCGGCAGCATCGACTTTGAAGGAAGTGTCGGTCAGCGCGCAGTAGGCGAGTCCGCTGCCAATGAGGGCGAGCGTGAGGATGATCTGGCGGATGACACAAGCGCGTGAGTGGCCTTGAGTCGGGAGGATGGAGGCCGTGGCAGCGGTTTTTTTCGTTCGGAAGCGACGCTCTAGCACGCTGCAGATGGCGAACATGCCTGCGAGAGCGACGCCAAAGACCATGAAGCCAGCGAGGGAGTGAAAAAAGCTCATCTCCTGGTGACCGTCGATGTTTCTGCCAACCGCAAAATCGACACCGAACCAGCGGCTGCCGAGGGCGAGCAGGATCATGCGGACAAAGTTCCCCAGCATGGCCAGTGGGATGGCGGAGGCGAAGAGGACGAGG
Source organism: Verrucomicrobiaceae bacterium (assembly GCA_027483245.1). Classification (GTDB taxonomy): domain Bacteria; phylum Verrucomicrobiota; class Verrucomicrobiia; order Verrucomicrobiales; family Verrucomicrobiaceae; genus Prosthecobacter. Next base: position 1,357 of record JAIXVB010000276.1, read on the forward strand.
CGCGGCAGCCAGCTCTTCAGCGAAAGCCAGCCGTAGAGCGCGCTGATCATCATGAGGCTGAAGAGAGAGCGGATGCCACTGCACGGCTCCTCGACATCCAGGCGGAAGAGAGCCCCTTGTTCCAGGCCCTGAGCGGCGTTGGCGGCGGAGTGCAGCCCGGTTCCTTCGCGGACCACGTCCATGCCGATGACATTGAGGAAACCTGCGGAAGCCTTGGCCGTGAGGATGCGCAAAGGGAAGGCGAGGCGTGTCTCCAGCGGCAGCATGGGCCAGGTGAAGATGAGGAAGGCCCAGGGAAAGATCAGCCAACGCAACCAACCGCGTCCGCCCAGGCTGAGGATCAGGCCCAGGGTGATGATCTGCATGGCGAGGTAACCTGGGTAAGCGGTGTCCACTTTATACCCGAACCAGTAGAAGAACATGCCGACGACCAGCACTGGCACCCCCCAGATGCTGCCCTGCAACGGCTGGCGGGCGAGATCGGCCCGCATGCGCCAGATGAGCCAACCAACGATGAACGGGGCGACCACACAGAACCACCATTCGGAGTCCTGGCCGGCCTTTCTCAAAATACCGCCGACGATGCTGCTGCGCTCATAGAAGTCCCAGTGTTGATAGGGCCAGATCCCCGCGAGGACCCCAATCACGGCCAGGGCGATGCCCCAGGTGATCTGGGTGAGGCGTTGGTCCGCTGGGGCTGCGGTTGGGGCGGCGGGGGTGCTCATGACGGAAGGGCGAGTGTAGAGAAAGCTTACGTCTGTGGCAAGGCAGGCCCCGGAATGATTGTCAGATCCTCAGGCGCGGCGGATTTCGTCCAGGGCCTGAATGAGATGTTGCGGGGTGACATCGTGACTGACAAAAGCGTCTCCCAACTGGCGCAGCAAAACGAAGCGGATCTTTCCCGACTCGAACTTCTTGTCCATGTGGGCGATGCGGAGCAGCTCTTCGGTATCAAAGTCTGGTGGCAGCACGGTGGGCAGGTTAAAAGCGCGCAGCAGAGCCAGGGTGCGCTGATGATCGGACTCGGGCAGGCCACAGAGCCGAACGGAGAGCCAGGAAGCCGTGTGCAATCCGAGAGAGATGGCCTCGCCATGCAGCAAGGTGCCGTAACCGGCGGCGGCCTCGATGGCGTGACCGAGGGTGTGACCGTAGTTCAGCAGAGCGCGGAGACCGAGCGTCTCGTATTCATCGGCCTCCACGATCGCAGCTTTGATGGCGATGTTGCGCCGGATCAGTTCGGCGAGGTCGCCCTTGCCTGCGGCGACTTCCTCAATGGCCGTGAACATGTCGGCATCCCGAATGCAGGCGTGTTTGATGATCTCGGCGAAGCCTTCATTCCACTCGCGTGGGTGCAGCGTTTTCAGCGTGTCCACATCCGCCACGACATGCACGGGCTGGTGGAAGTTGCCGACCATGTTCTTGGCCTCGGGCAGGTTCACTCCGGTCTTGCCGCCGACACTGCTGTCCACCTGACTGAGCACGGTCGTGGGCACCTGCACATACGGGATGCCGCGCTGGTAGATGCTGGCACAAAAGCCGCCCAGATCCCCGATGACGCCACCGCCGAGGGCAACGACAAAGCTTTTCCGGTCCAGCCCAGCGCGCACCATTTCCCCGCACACGGTTTGGGCACTGAGCAGAGACTTCGAGGACTCACCGGCAGGGACGGTGATGAGCGTGACCTTCTTTCCAGCGGCTTGGAGGCTCTCGATCACCGTGGCGGCGTAGAGCGGCCCCACGGTTGAGTCCGTGATCACGGCACAGCTCCCGCGTTCTGGCAGTTTTTCCTGCACGATCTGGCCCAGATGCGGGAGCAGCCCACGGCCCACCTGCACGGTGTAGCTGCGGGTTCCGAGGTTTACGGGGACGTTTAGGGCAGGGAGGTCTGTGGCGGGCATGAGAGGTGGCTCAGGATCTGGGGCAGGGCGCATTCTGCGGTGGACTGGGAATCGAGGCAAATCGTTTGCAGCCAGGACTCGCGGCGGAACCAAGTGATCTGGCGTTTGGCATACTGGCGTGTGGCCTGTTGCATGGCAGCGATGGCTTCTGCTAGAGAAACCTGACCCGCCAGATGCGCGCGGATGTCACGAAGGCCGATGGCTTTTTCAGCCGTGGCACTGACGGCGGGCAAATGCGCGACTTCCTCCAGCAATCCGGCCTGAACCATGGCGTGAACCCGTTGGTCGATCCGCTGATACAGCAGCTCACGTGGCCACTCGATCAGCACGCCCGGGCCTGCCGGTGGGGTGCCGGCAAAGGTTTGCCGTAGCTTTGACTGGGGTTGCCCGGTGAGGAGGCAGACCTCCAGCGCGCGGTCCACGTAGCGCGGGTTGGCCAAGGGCACATTTTGGGCAGCATCCGGGTCCAGATGCAGGAGCTGGGTGCGCTTTTCATCCGCCGTCATCAGCGCCAGGCGGGCGCGCAGTTCGGGATCGGCCGGGGGCAGGGGAGCTAGGCCGTGAGACAGGGCCTTCAGGTAGAGACCGGAACCCCCAACGATCAGCGGAACCCGCCCCCGTGCGGCGATGTCGGCCATCACTGGCAGGGCGAGGTCGCGATATCGCTGGGCATCGCAGGTCTCGGTGAGCGGCAGCACGCCGTAGAGATGATGCGGCACACGCTGCTGCTCCTCCGCGCTGGGTTTGGCCGTGAGCAGGTCCATGCCCGCGTAGAGCTGAAAGGCATCCACATTGACGATCTCGCCTCCCAGAGCCTCCGCCACGCGCACCGCCACGGCGGATTTCCCGCTGGCGGTGGGCCCGGTGATGAAGATGGGAGAAAACCTGCTCGACATAAGCTCTCCTAGCTGACGTATTGTGAGCTGTCCATGAAACGCATCCGCCCACTTTACCTCGCCGCCCTCCTCGCCACCGGACTGCACGCCCAGGAGGCCGCGCCCGAGGGAACGGATCCGAAAGAGATGATGCAGCGCCTGCTCGACCCCCAGGCTACGCAGGAGCAGCTGCTCAGCGTGATCAAAGAAGCGAGCAAGATGAACATCTCCCGCCAGCCGCTCATCGAGGCCAAACTCATCTGGGGCCTGCGCAATCAAAACGCGGAATGGCTGGCCAAATTGCTGCCGGAACTGGAAGTGCTAGCGGCAAACTTTGATGCCACCCAGTCCCTCGGACTGAAGTCGGCCGACGAAGTGCGTTCCTTCATGGCCTATGCCCAGGCCCTGCTGGCCGATGCCAAGGGCGATGCCGCCGCTTTTAAAACGCAGATCCTCGAGGCCGTGTGGCTGAATCCCTCCCAGGCACAGCTCTTCACCCAGATGATCGACAAAAAACGTCGTGAAGCCAAGATGGCCGACTTGAAGGTGGACCTCAGCCTTGTGCTCACCACCAGCGAAGGCGAGGCAACCACCCTGGCCGATCAGTTGGGCGACAAAAAAGCGCTGCTCCTCGACTTCTGGGCCTCCTGGTGTGGCCCGTGCATGCAGTTGATGCCTGAGCTGAAAAAGAAAGCCACGGAGCTTCGTCAATTTGGCATCGTGGTCGCAGGCATGAACAAGGATGACAAAGACGCTCAGTCTGTGTCGGCGAAGATTCGTGAGGAGCAGGAGATCGACTTCGCCTGGTTGCTGGAGCCCATGGAGCGCCCGTTGACCAAGCTTCTGGAGATCGAAAGCATCCCGCGCATGATTTTGATCAGCCCCGATGGCAAGGTGCTCTTCAATGGTCATCCTCAGGACCCCGCTCTCTGGACAGCGCTGCAAAAAATCGACCCCGCCATCAAGGCTCCCGGGGCCTGATTCCGAGAGTCTGTCCTGCATTGGGAAAATTTTTCGTCACATGCTTGTGGTCAGGGGAATTCGGCGTCCATGGTGAGGCCCTTTTTTCCATTTCTTCTCAGCACGTCCCTCTCCCGCATGTCTTCTGCTCTCGCTCCCTTCGTCCGTGTGGATCATTTCTCCTTTTGGTATGGGGCCAAGCAGGTGCTTCATGACATCACGCTGGACATCCCTGAGAAGGAGATCACCGCCTTCATCGGCCCCTCGGGCTGTGGGAAAACCACGCTGCTGAGGAACATCAACCGCATGAATGATCTCGTCGATGGGATCAAACATGAAGGCGACATTTTCATCGATGGGCAGAGCCTCTACGATCCAGCGGTCGAAGTCATTTCCCTGCGCAAACGCGTGGGAATGGTCTTCCAGAAATACAATCCCTTCCCCAAGAGCATCTATGAAAACGTCATCTTCTCCCTGCGAGTCGCCGGGAGAAATGGCAAGGCCGAGCTGGATCAAGTCGTGGAAGCCAGCCTGCGCGGCGCCGCCCTCTGGGATGAGGTGAAGGACAAACTGCACGAGAGCGCCTTCGGACTTTCGGGCGGTCAGCAGCAGCGTCTTTGCATCGCGCGTGCCATCGCCAACCGTCCCCAGATTCTTCTCATGGATGAACCCTGCGCGGCCCTGGATCCCGTGGCCACGCTGAAGATCGAAGAGCTCATGATGGGGCTCAAAAAAGAGTTCACCATCGTCATCGTCACCCACAACATGGAGCAGGCCCGACGCTGCGCCGACCGCACGGCCTTCTTTTACCTGGGCAAACTCATCGAATGTCGCCCCACCCTGGACCTCTTCGAGACACCGAAAGAAAGCGAGAC
>JAIXVB010000674.1 GCA_027483245.1 Verrucomicrobiaceae bacterium
CCAAATGGCACCCGTTGCACGCAACGACCCCATGATTACAACCCAAATGGCACCCGTTGCACGCAACGACCCCATGATTACAACCCAAATGGCACCCGTTGCACGCAACGACCCCATGATCACAACCTAAATCGTGCACTTTGCACCTCGCCATAGATTCGCCGGTGGATGAGGTCCACCTCAAGGCACCTTGGAAGCCACCACGTTCATCCGCGTCTGCCTCACTGTTTGTTCGTGTCCGGTTTCCGATCCCGGACCTCGCGTAGGGTGCTGCCGGGTGGGATGCTCTGACCGTCGTGTTTTGACACGCCCAGGCGCTGAGACAGATAAATGCCGGTGTGGCCGCTGAAGAAGTAGGCCATGAAACAGGCCACGGCGAAATAGAGCGCGTAGTGGGAGCCAAACAGCTCAATCCCCATCACCGTGCAGGACAGGGGCGTGTTGGCAGCGCCTGCAAAGACCGCGATGAACCCCAAGGCCGCAAACAGGGCCACAGGTTCATGCAGGAGCAGGCCCAGGGTGTGCCCGAAGGTGGAGCCGATGAAAAACAGTGGCGTCACCTCGCCTCCTTTGAAGCCGCTGCCGAGGGTCACCGCCGTATAGATCGTCTTCCACCACCAGCTCCAGGGCGTGACCCCATCCTGCTCAAAGGAACTGAGGATCGACACCTGCCCACCCGGAGGGGCTGTCACGCCCAGCCCCAGGTAATCCCGCGTGCCCAGAGCATGCACCAGGGCAATCACCACCACTGCGCCTAGGGCAGGACGCAGCGGCGCATATGGCACCCATCGTGCAAACAGGCGTTGAAACCCATGCGTCAACTCCGCAAAAAAACGCCCACACAGCCCAAAAGCGATGCCCGCCAAGGCCACCTTTCCCAGCAGGAGGACCTGCAAAGGCGCGTGATTCCCAGCGGCGGCCGACACCTCCAAATGATACACCGTGTGGTGAATGCCCCAGGCTGAGCAGGTGGCATCTCCCACGATGCTGGCCACCAGCACCGGAATCAGCGCATCGTATTGCAAACGGCCGATCACCAGCACCTCCAGAGCAAACAGCGCCCCCGTCAGCGGAGTGCCAAAAACCGCGCCGAATCCCGCCGCGATGCCGCACATCAACATCAAACGCCGGTTTTCTGGCCGCAGTCGCAGCCAGCGCGCCACCAGTCCTGCCAGGCTTCCGCCCATCTGAACGGCCGTGCCTTCACGCCCCGCAGAACCGCCGAAAAGATGCGTGACCAGGGTGCCGATCAGCACCAGCGGAGCCATCCGCGCTGGCACACCACCGCCCGGTTGATGGATCTCATCGATCAGCAGATTGTTTCCCCGATCTGAGCCCTTGCCCAGGTAGTGATAAAGCAACCCGACCGCGACCCCGCCCAAGGGCAAAAACCAGAGCAGATGCGGCTGCTCCCATTGCACCCGGGTCACCTCCCCCAGCGCCCACAAAAACAGGGCACTGGCCGAGCCCGCGAGCAGCGCCACTGGCAGGGCTAAAAACACCCATCCGAGCCATTGACGAAAATCCCGCAGCAAAGAAACGGAATGGGGAAGTGGCGACATAAAGGGGGGTAAAAAGCTGAATTCGCCCAGGATGACGCCCTTGTCCATGAACCAGAGCGGCTCTGCTTTCCCAGACCCAGATTTCAGCTTCCCATTTCCGCAGTAAACTCCTCATTTGCAAAGCGCTCAGGGCACGCTTTAGACTCGCCCTTCTGAATTTGAAAACACTAGCTCCTGAGGCATGAAAATCGCGTTGGATGTGATGGGTGGCGACTACGCCCCACAAAACCCCATGGGCGGCGTGAAGCTTGCCCTCGAATCCTTGCCCCAGATTGAGAAGCTTTTTCTCGTTGGTGTGCCGGAGGTGATCGAACGAGAAATGAAGGCCCAGGGTATCCCTGCCAGCTCCAAGCTGGAGATTGTTTCAGCCCTGCAAGTCGTGGACATGAGCGACAGCGGCCTGGATGCCGTGCGCAAAAAGAAGGACAGCTCCATCGCCCGCGCGGTCGATTTGGTCAAAGACAAGCGGGCAGATGCCGTGGTCAGCGCCGGTCACACCGGAGCCGCCGTCACCGCCAGCCTGATCAAATTGCGGACGCTCCCGCACATCGAGCGCCCCGCGATTGCCTCCATCATGCCCTCCATGACCACCCCGTGGGTGCTCATCGACGCAGGCGCGAATCCTGACAGCCTGCCAGAACATCTGGTGCAAAATGCCCTCATGGGCAGTGCCTACGCGCGGCACGTTCTCGGTCGGGAAAATCCACGTGTCGGGCTCATGTCCAACGGCACGGAGGATGAAAAGGGCAATGCCCTCTGCAAAGAAACCAGCAAACTGCTGCGCACGACTCCCGGCATTCACTTCATCGGCAATGTCGAAGGCCATGATCTCTGGGAAACCCCGCCCGATGTCGTGGTCTGCGATGGATTCACCGGCAACATCATTTTGAAGACCTCCGAGGCCCTGGCCCATGCCCTCTTTGGCATGATCAAGACTGAAATCATGTCCTCTACCCGCACGAAAATCGGCGGGATGCTGGCCAAACCCGCCTTCAAACGCATTCACAAACGCACCAGCGCTGACGAAGCAGGCGGCATGCCCCTTCTCGGCCTCAATGGCATCACCATCATCGCCCACGGTGGGGCCAGCGCCTATGCCATGAAAAATGCCATTCGCATGGCCTGCGACACCATTTCTCACCAGGTGAATCCTCACATCGAGGCCGCCATCTCTCAACATCTGCTCATCCATGCTCACACCTAGTTCACCGTCCTTCTGCGCCTCCAGCATCATCGGCACCGGCAGCTACATGCCGGAGAAGGTCCTGACCAATGAAGATCTGTCCAAAATCGTGGACACTTCCGACGAATGGATCACCACGCGCACCGGCATCAAAGAGCGCCGCATCGCAGCGGACGACCAGGCCACCAGTGATCTCGCCTCCGAAGCGGCCCGCCGCGCCATGACCGCGGCAGGTGTGACCGCTGAAGAGATCGACCTCATCGTCATCGCTACAGTCACTCCCGACATGTTTTTCCCCTCCACCGCCTGCATTGTGCAGCGGAAAATCGGGGCCACCAATGCCGTCTGTTTTGACATCAGCGCCGCCTGCTCAGGCTTCCTTTACGCACTGCAAATCGCCCGTCATTTCCTGAACGCCGGCACCCGTGCCACGGCCTTGGTCATTGGTGCCGAAAAACTCAGCACTTTGGTCAACTGGCAGGATCGCAATACCTGCGTGCTCTTTGGCGATGGCGCCGGGGCAGTGGTCATCCGCCGCGCTGAAGAAACCGACGTCGAAGCCCCAGGTCGTGTGCTTTCCACCGTCATGGGCAGCGATGGCAATCTGGTCGATCTGCTCAAGGTCCCAGGTGGCGGCAGTGCCTGCCCCATCACCCCCGAAAACGCTCTTAGCCGCCCCAACACCATTCACATGGAAGGCCGGGAGACTTTCAAACACGCGGTCACCCGCATGTGTCAGGCCAGCGAACAAGCGCTGGAGATGGCAGGCCTCAGCAAAGAGGACATCGCCATGGTCATCCCTCATCAGGCCAATGCGCGCATCATCACGGCCATCGCCGAACGCCTGGGACTGCCCCCTGAAAAGACGTTCATGAATGTGGATCATTACGGCAACACCAGCGCCGCCACTATCCCCGTCGCCCTCGACGAAGCCCATCGCCAAGGGGCCATCAAACGCGGAGACATTGTCCTGCTCGTCGCCTTCGGCGGCGGCTTTACTTGGGCGAGTTCAGTTCTTCGCTGGTAACCCGCGAAAAACTGAACTCTCGATCTGCGACCTCGGGTTTATTTCTTTTCCACCCAGGTCGCGATCGGCTTCACCTCATGCGCAGGCGGGGCTTCTCCCACGGAGAAAGCGATGCAGAGTGTCTGCTCACCTTTGACGCCCGCGAGGTTGACCTTGAGGGCTTTGATGCCGGTGAATTTGTTCATCTGCTCGCTCTTCGGTTCTGGGGGTTCGTCCGCAGTGAAGCTCGCGCCGGCAGGTGACAGAATGACCGCGTGAAGCGTCTGGTTTTGATCCGTGAGTGTCGCTTTAGAGCCTTCGATGCTCACCGCAGCACGAGTGTGCATGCTCCAGTTCACCGTGGTGGTGTTTTTCAGATTCAGATCGTCTTGAAGCAC
>JAIXVB010000174.1 GCA_027483245.1 Verrucomicrobiaceae bacterium
ACCGATTGCGAAAGAGCTTGGAGAATCGAATGGACCAACGAAAGCGCTGGAGGCCCAGCGCACTCCAAAACGCAAGCGCATCCCAGCCCTGAAAAAGCTTCGAGCACGCGGCAGCGTCCTGGAGTGCTCCAGCCCTCTGGAGCTTTTGCAGGCCGAGCGACGCTGATGACTGAAGAGCCGACGCAGGCCGAACGACACCGATGATGGAAGAGCCGTCGCAGGCCTAGCGACAACGATTGCGAAAGAGCTTGGGGAGTCCCATGGACCGACGAAAGCGCTGGAGGCCCAGAGCACTCCAAAACGCAAGCGCATCCCAGCCCTGAAAAAGCTTCAAGCACGCGGCAGCGTCCTGGAGTGCTCCAGTCCTCTGGAGCTTTCGAAGGCCGAGCGACGCTGATGACTGAAGAGCCGACGCAGGCCAAGAGTGACCCGACGGGTGAAAACACCTCTCCGACCGGGACCAACGGGTCTCCGACAGCGTCGGCGTGCCTCTCCAAGTCGTCGGCGTGCCTCTCCAAGCCGTCGGCAGACCCCTCTATGGTAATTATACAGTCGCTGAAGTGAGACCGCTGAGGCGGAACCTGAGACACCGGGTGTCTTGGGAGCGGTTGAGGAGGCATGACCCGCTCAGGCTCAGGTCCCCTCGCAAGCGCTGGAGGCCCAGCGCACTCCAAAACGCAAGCGCGCCCCAGCCCAGGAGAAATGGAGACAACGCGACCCGTTCGCCATCCTCTCCAGAAAGCAAAAAGGCTGTGATCTCGCGATCACAGCCTTTTGGAAGGGAGACTGAATTAGGCAGCCTCGATCTCAGCTTCCGTGCGCTTGCGCTCACGTTGACGTTGAGCGGAATCCAGCGTGCGCTTGCGCAGGCGGATGTTCTTTGGTGTGGCTTCCACCAGCTCATCAGGAGCGATGTATTCGATGGCGCGCTCGAGGCCAAACTTCACCGGAGGGGTGAGTTGGATGCCTTTGTCACCACCAGCAGCACGGAAGTTTGTGAGCTGCTTGCTGCGGCAAGGGTTGACCGGGAGGTCGTCCGTGCGTGGGTTTTCGCCAATGATCATGCCGTCATAGACTTGGTCACCTGCGGTGACGAAAAGCTTACCGCGATCTTGAATGGTATCCAGAGCGTAGGAAGTGGCTTCACCTGCCTCGGTGCTGACCAGAGTGCCAGTGCTGCGGGTCTGCATGTAACCTGCGTGCGGGGCGTATTCACGGAAGAGATGGCTGTGAATGCCATGACCACTCGTCAAGTTCATCAACTCGAACTCGAAGCCGATCAGACCGCGGGTCGGGATGTAGGCCTGAAGGGTCGTGCGACCATTCTGGGCATTCATGTCTTCGATGCGTCCTTTGCGCTCGGAGATCGTCTTCATGACGCCACCGAGGTAGTCATCGGGCACGTCGATGTAGAGGGTTTCGAAAGGCTCACAGATCACATCGTTGATGCGCTTGGTGATGACCATCGGGCGGGAGACGAGCACCTCGAAACCTTCGCGGCGCATTTGCTCCACGAGAACGGCGATCTGCATGGCACCACGAGCACTGACGTCGAAGATACCTGCGGTGTCCGTGTCGCTGACGGACAGGGTGACGTTCATCTTCTGTTCGCGCTCCAGGCGATCCTTGATCTTACGGGAGGTCACGTGTTCACCTTCACGACCGGCGAGAGGGCCGTCATTGACTGCGAACTGCATGACGATGGTCGGAGGGTCAATGGCCACGAAGGGCAGGGCTGGAGCGTCTGCGGCACCGGTCACGGTCTGGCCGATGTCCACGTCTTCAAAGCCGGAGATGCCGACGATGTCACCGGCACCACCTTCGACAGAGTCACTGGTAGTCAGGGTCGTGTATTGGAAAACTTTGGTGACCTTGATCGGGGTCGGTTTGTCACCTGGCTGTTTGCCCTGGAGGAACACTTTGTCACCCATCTTCACGGTGCCGCGTGTCACTTTGCCGATGGCCACACGACCAACGAAGTTGTCCCAGTCGATGTTGGAGACGAGCATTTCGAAGCTGCCTTCGAGCTCAGCCTTCGGGGCTGGGATGTGCTCGACAATTTTTTCGAGGAGGAACGTCATGTCCTTTTTCTCGCTCTCTGCCGTGTCGCTGACCCAGAGGGCGCGGGCACTGCCGTAAACGAAAGGAGCATTGAACTGCTCTTCGGTGGCTTCCAACTCCATGAGGAGCTCGAGCACTTTGTCATGCACTTCATCAGGCTTGATGTGCGGACGGTCCATCTTGTTGATGAACACGATGGGCTTGATGCCCTGCTGCATGGCTTTTTTCAGCACGAAACGAGTCTGAGCCTGGGGGCCTTCGTAGGCGTCCACCACGAGCATCACGCCGTCCACCATCTTCATCACACGCTCCACTTCGCCGCCGAAGTCAGCATGGCCCGGTGTGTCCACGATGTTGATGATGTTTTCGCCCCAGTGAACGGAGGTGTTTTTGGCCTTGATGGTGATCCCCTTTTCCTTTTCCAAGTCCATGCTGTCCATGGCGCGTTCGGCGATGGCTTGGTTCTCGCGAAAGTTCCCGCTGGCGCGCAGCAGAGAGTCCACAAGCGTGGTTTTGCCGTGGTCAACGTGGGCGATGATGGCGATGTTCCGAATCTTAGAGGGAGGGGTCATTAGAGGCGTTAGGGGGAGGGGGCGCGGAGACTAGCAGCTTTCGCCCCTTTGGCAAATGAGGGTTTTGACACGGGCGGTCTGCCTCCTGGAGATGTTCCCGAGCAGACAGCCGTGAAAGCGCCGCCCAAAGGCCCCTCAGGATTCGCACTTGCGCCAGCGTTTGGCCTTGAATTCATGGCGCGGCAGGCTGCCCGTGGGGGCGAGCTTGACGGGAATGCGCAGGGAGAAAGTATCCCGCAACTTGGATTCCAGGCGCTTGACGAGGGTGCGAGAAATGTTGCCTGGGGCCTCGATCAGCAGCTCGATCTCGTCCATCGCCTCGACCTTCCGCTGCTCGACGAGGTATTCTTCCACCTCGGAAAACTGGCGCACGATGGCATCAATGGCGCTGGGGTAGATATTCACGCCACGCAGCACGACCATGTCATCCAAACGCCCCAGCACCCCACCGGCCAGGGTGAGCTGACCGCGGTGCAGTTGTTTTTTGACCCAGTCGCCGGTGCGATAACGCATCAGCGGGCAGGCCGTGCGCTCCAAATTGGTCAGAATCAGTTCACCATGCTCGCCCTCGGCCACTTCCTGCCCCGTCTTCGGGTCCACAATTTCTGCCAAATAGGCCTCTTCTAAAATGAGCAGGTTGCCAGGAAAGTCAGTGGCTTCATAACTCACCGGCCCCACTTCGGTCATGCCATGATGGTCGTAAACACGGGCGTCCCAGAGCTTTTCGATCCGCGCCCGCACCTCGGGGATGCTGCCGCCAGGTTCGCCGGCCACGATGATCTTGCGAATGCGCAGGGACAATCGCTCGATGCCGCTGGCTTCACCGATCAACTCGCCGAGACGGAGGGCGTAGGTCGGCGTGCAGCAGAGCACGGTGGCTCCGTAGCGTGCCATCATCTCGAGCCGAGCTTGGCTGGAAAGTCCGCCGCTGGGCAGGGCTAGGTAATCCCGAGAAGCCGCCTCGTAAGCCGTCCAAAAACCCAGAAAGGGACCGAAGGAGAAGGCAAAGAAGATTTTATCCAGGCCCTTCACCAGATCGGCCGCCTCATAAACGCGGCGCCAGCAGCTCAGCATCGCCTCCCAGCTCTCGGCAGTGTCCAGCCAGGCCATGGGCTGCCCGGTGCTGGTGCCGCTGGTCTGGCAAAAACGCGTGTATTGGGCCAGGGGCAGCGTGAGATTGCTGCCATAAGGCGGGTGAGCGAGGCGGTCTGCCAGCAGCTCCTCCTTGGTCGTCATGGGCATTTGCTGGATGAAGTCCTCCACGTGACTCATCGATGACACACGGACGCCTGCACGGCTGAATTTGCGTGCGTAGAAGCCCTCCGTGGTGGTCAGATTCAGCACAAGGGAGCGCAGCTTGCGCCACTGGTTGGAACGCAAGCGAGCACGATCAAGAAGGGGGACATCGTGGGACACGCCGCAGCGATGGCGAGCACCTGAGTGGGGTCAAGGCTTGACCCGCACGACGGCTGATCTCGCACGATTCAGGCTCAGAACCGGCACGGGGGTTGCTATCAGTCTTCACGCCGATTGACAACCCGACCTCGCGCCCTAGTCTGCGCGCCCTTTTTTCATCCCCCCAAGACCTGATCTCAATGAGCACACCCGCGCCTGGCAAACCCGTCTATAACGTCAAAAACCCCTTCATCGCCAAAGTGAAGAAGGCCTATGACCTCTCTGGCCCTGGCGCACCCAAAAACACCCGGCATTACGAGATCGACCTGGCTGGCAGCGGCCTGGAATACACCCCCGGCGACTCCCTGGCCGTGCAGCCACAGAATGACCCAGCCCTGGTCGATGACATGCTGAAGGTCCTGGGATTCACTGGCGAAGAAGTCGTCACGCACCCCAAAACCGCCGCTCAAGTGCCGATCCGCCAAGCGCTGATCGAAGGCAGCCTGATCACAGAAATCGACAACAAGCTGATCAAGGCCATCGTCGAAAAAACCGGTGGAGCCACCCCCCTGGCGGACCTGAGCTTGCCCGAGAAGAAAGAAGAACTGAAAAGCTATCTCTGGGGCCGTTTTGTGATCGATCTGCTCATTGAAAACCCCACGGCGAAGTTCGAGCCGGCGGAGTTCATGGCGACTCTGAAGAAGCTGAACATCCGCCTGTATTCGATCTCCAGTAGCCAAAAGGCCCATCCAGAAGAAGTGCACCTCACCGTCGCCACGGTGAAATACACCAGCCACGGCCGCGAACGCGGTGGTGTGGCCTCGACTTTCCTGGCCGAGCGCATCACGCCGGAGACCTCGATCCCGGTGTTTGTGAATCACGGCAAAGGCTTCCGCCTGCCAGCACCAGAGGAAGACATCCCGGTCATCATGGTGGGCCCCGGCACCGGCATCGCGCCTTTCCGCGCCTTCCTGGAAGAGCGCAAAGCCACGGAAGCGAAGGGCAAAGCTTGGCTTTTCTTCGGTGAAGTCAGCTGCTCGAACTGCTTCTTCTACAAGGACGAGTTCGAAGGCTACCTCGCCGACGGCACCCTCACCCACCTGACCACGGCCTGGAGCCGTGATCAGGCAGAGAAAATCTACGTGCAGCACAAGATGCTGGAAAACAGCGCTGAGATCTACGCTTGGCTCGAGGCTGGTGCCATCTTCTATGTCTGCGGTGATGCCTCGCGCATGGCTGTGGATGTGGACAAGGCCCTGCATACCATCATCGAAAAAGAGGGCGGCAAGACTCCTGAAGAAGCTGTTGCTTACATGGCTGCTTTCAAAGAAGCCAAGCGTTACCGCCGCGACGTCTATTGAGTCGTCTGCACTCAAACTGAGCTTTTCAGCCCTCCCGAGCTTCGGCTTCGGAGGGCTGCTTTTTATCCAGGCGAAGGAAAGCGTCTTGCATCTGCGTTTGCTTCCGCCCTAACCTGCTCACCTCGCATGAAGCCCATCCTCTTCCCCCTTTTCGCGCTCGGCATCGCTGCCGTGTTTGCCTTTTCCGCTGACCCGACCTCCACGCCACCGCTGAAGGTGCTGATGGTCACCGGTGGCTGCTGTCACGACTACGAGAACCAAAAAATGATCCTGGCGGAAGGCCTCAGCTCCCGTGCCAATGTCGAGTTCACCGTGGTGCATGAAGAAGGCCCTGAGGGCAAAAAGGACAAGATGCACAAGGTCAGCATCTATGAAAAAGCGGACTGGGCCAAGGGTTACGACGTGGTCCTTCACAATGAGTGCTTCGGCGGAGTCACCGATGTCGCCTTTGTCGAGCGCATCGCCAAAGCCCACCATGAAGGCGTGCCTGCCGTGATGCTGCACTGCTCCACCCACAGCTACCGCGCGGCCGCCACCGATGAATGGCGCAAATGCATCGGCCAGACCTCCATGAGCCATGAAAAAAACCGCGATCTGCTGGTGAAAAACATCGCTCCCGAGCATCCCGTGATGAAAGGTTTCCCGGCTGAATGGCTCGACACCAAAGACGAGCTCTACAAGAACGACAAACTCTGGGAAAACTTCGTCCCGCTCGCCAAGGCCTTCGGCGAAGACACCCAAAAGGATCATCACCTCGTCTGGGTCAACACCTATGGCAAAGCCAAGGTCTTCGGCACCACGATGGGTCACAACAACTCGACCATGGAAAACCCGGTCTTCCTCGACCTCGTCGCCCGCGGCCTGCTCTGGTCTTGTGGCAAGCTGACGGATGAAGGCAAACCTGCTGCTGGCTACGAACCCAAGCAGAAATAATCAGCGTTCAGCATTCCTGTAGGGCCCCATGAGACATCGTGGGGCCTTTTTTGTGGAATCCACAGCAGGTCATCCACGACTCAAAGCCGAGATTTCGACACCAGACTGTTGAGCCGCAGGTTTCACCACTCCCCTTCCCGCTGGAACTGACGGCGCACATTCTCACCGAACTGCTTCCCGGCAGCCGCGAGATTGGCGATGATTTGATCCATGGGCAGGCCAACACTGTTGCGAGCAGCAGGAATGACCGTTTCGCACTCATTGGCATCCATGAAACGGGAGGCCTCGAGCAGGCCCGTCTCTTCTCCCAGAGGAACGGCCAGGAAGCCGTGTTTGTCGGCATGAATGAGCTGTCCGGGCTGAATCGTGCGACCAAAGACCTCCACCGGCACGCCCCAACGCACGGGGTGAACGTGAGCATGACCCACGCACATGCG
>JAIXVB010000236.1 GCA_027483245.1 Verrucomicrobiaceae bacterium
CTGCATGGGCTGGATGCAAGAAGCAGGCTTCAAAGACTGCCGTGTCGAACACCTCATCGGTCCCGACTCGATGGTTATCGGGATCAAATGAACTCTTCACGCACAAGTCATCCCAGGGGTCTGTGGATGACTTGCTCAGCGGATGTTGAGGAGGTGACGTGAGTTTTCTGCAAGTTCTCACGGTGGGCGGACACTTGAGGGTGAAGCTGTTAAGGCATCAATGCATCGCGCTGACAGGTCTGTCTCCAACCAAGCACGACAATGTCTCAACGGCAGGCAACGCCATGCTTATAGCTCTCATAGATGCAACCAAAACGACATTACTGCCACAGTCCAAGCGGCTATCAAAGTGTTGAAGGATGCGTGAAACAACAGGAACCCCGCAAAGCAGCAGGGTTTCTCGGCTCACGCTTTCATCATCTCTTTGATCTGCCTCGTGGCGATGCCAATCGGACGATCCAACGGGACACCCGCGCAGGTTAGTAAAGTAGAAAGCAAGTCACCTTGGTTGCCTTTGATGTTAGGCAAGAAACGCCCTGTGTTGATCGAACCGCCACCTTTGCCTGCAATGATGAAAGGCAGGTTCTCGCGACTGTGTTTGTTGCCATCTTCCAGACCGGAACCCCACATCATGATGCAGTTGTCGAGCAGGGTGCCATCCCCCTCGCGCAGACTGGCCATCTTTTTCACCATGTAGGCAAACTGGTCGATGTTGAACTTCGTGATCGCAGCGACTTTGTCGGCTTTATCGGCCTGATTGTTGTGATGCGTCTGTGAGTGATGACTGTCTGTGAACCCGAGTTCAGGATAGGAGACCCCATTGGGCGTGGAGCCGATGTAGGTGCTCACACGCGTGGTGTCCGTCTGGAAAGCGAGCACATTGAGGTCGCACATGACCTGCATGTATTCGCTGCGTTTGTCGCCTTCGGGTATTTTGATCTCAATCGGAGGCGAATCAGTATCGCGACGTTTGCTCGCTCTGACCCCCGCCTTTTCCAAGGCTGCTTCTTGCTGGCGATATTCGATGGCTGCAATGCGGCGTTCCACGGATCGCACACTGTCGAGATACTCATCGAGTTTTTGCTGATCATGGTGTGGCAGCTTGCGTCGCAGGTCCCTGGCACCTCCAATCACTAGGTCAAGCATCTGGCGATCCAGCGGGTCCGTTTGAGCTGCCCGGCCCGGTTTGTCTGACTTGCCAAAGAGCCGGTTCAGCACGCTGCGCGGATTGATCTCCGCCGGCATGGCCTGAGTTGGAGAACGGAAACTGCAGTGCGAGTAATAGCCCTCATTCAAGCCCTCCTGGTTCTCCTTGTGCGTCTGTGGCATCGTGGCCAGTTCCAGCGATGGCAGGGCAGTCAGTGCACCGACGTAATTCGCAGCGATTTGATCAGCTGAAATGGCGATGTTGATCTCATTGCGTTTGGTGGCATCTGGCAAACAGGCGGTGAGCCAAGTGGAAAGCTCAAGGGCATGAGGCGCACCATTGAAAGGTGAGATCGGAACGCCCGAGATGCCCTTCATCAGCAGGCACTGGTCGAGGATCGGCCGCAGCGATTCCATCGCGGGCGGCGGCGACTTCAAAAAGCTCTCCGCATTCGTCGGCCAGAACTGATCCATGATCACCCCATGCGGCATGTACATGAACCCGAGACGCACCGGCGGCTTATAGCCCGTCTTGCCCTTGGCTGTCTCCGCCCAGCCCATGGTTTCGAGCAAAGGAAGCCCCAGCGAGGCTCCAAGGCCCCGCAGGCAGGCGCGGCGATTGATGAGGATGTTGTTTCTCATGGGGGAATAAAAATGCAGGCTTGGTGATCAAACGAGACGAAGAGGCGCTTCGTTGCAACCCGGGAGGGAAAGAAATTCGTGAAAGGCAGCGCTTGAGAAGGTGACAAGGCCTCCGCTACTATCCAACCGCTCCCCAACGCCACCTGACTACCTGTCGATGACCCTCGAAGAACTGCTCTCCCAACTCGGCTACGCCGGTTCCCCCTGCTTTTTGAAGCGGGGAGACGAGCGCTTCGAGACGGAGTTGGGCTACGGCCACATCTTCCGCCGGGCGCAGGAGCGGAAAAAGGACCCGAAAGATACCACGCCGCCGCGGTGGCGGGCCGAGGGTGTTTACGGCGTCCGGGAGATGCAGGAGCCGTATCGGTTTACCCCCATCGTTTATGTGTGCACGGCTCCCGATGACAGTGCGGCCAGCGAGCTTCATCGACTGCTTTGGAATCAAGATGTCGCCCCATACATTATCGTCCGCACAACCAAGGGTTTGGCAGTTTATTCGGGTTTCAATTATGGCCAGTCTGGCAAAAAGTCAGAGTCGAGCGGTGTCATCCATGCGCTGACGGATTTCGACAAGGCCAAGAGCATCGTTAGCCTTTTTCACCGGCGGCAAATCGACGACGGTCAGCTCTGGAAACACCCCAAGCTGCGAGTGGACCCTGGCGGCCGAGTGTATCATCGCCTGCTGGCATCCCTGCGAGAACTCGACAAGTCGCTGCAAGGCGGCGGCCTCGCCAAAGACGTGTCACACGCCCTGATCGGCAAATATGTCTATCTCCGCTACCTTCGGGATCGCGGGATTCTCTCGGATGAGCGGCTGGCTCTGTGGGATTTGACGGCGGACAAGATTTTCGGTCCCAAGGCCCAAAAAGGAGCTTTAGCCACCTTGTCTGACCAGCTCGATGACTGGCTCAACGGCGAAATCTTCCCTATGCCATTCCGTGGCGAGGGCTCCCCATCTCCAGACCAGATTCAGGCAGTTGCGGGTGCATTCCGAGGCGATGAGCACATTGGCGGAACCGCTCAAACTCAGCTTTTCGATCCCTACAACTTCGCCTTCATCCCCATCGAGACCTTGTCGCTCGTTTATGAGCAGTTCCTTCACACCGAGGACCCAAACAAGAAAAAGGAAGCCAAGAACAAGAAGACCAAAGGACGCCAGGAAGGGGCCTACTACACACCACTTCCACTGGTGAACTTCATGCTCGCAGGTCTGGAGCGTCATCGACCTCTTGAGCGCGGCATGAAGGTTTTTGATCCCAGCAGCGGATCGGGATCTTTTTTGGTGCAGGCCTACCGTTTGCTCATTGAGAAGACTTTTCCTGTCACTCAGCCAAAGCCAAAACCCTCCGATCTGAAGTTGCTCCTACGCGAATCCATCTTCGGCTGTGATGTGGATGGAGATGCGTGCCAAGTGACTCAGTTGAGCTTGCTGCTCACCCTTCTGGACTATGTCGATCCACCGGACCTGACGTGGCCGATGCACACGTTCAAGCTTCCCACGCTCTGCGAGACGAAAGATCCCAAGAAGCTTGCCAAAGGCCACACGCCAAACCTCATCAAACACAACTTCTTCGGCATTGAGCCGCTATTAGGTGCCGCCGTCGTGGGCAAACAAGGAGCGAAGGCTGATTGGAAGGACCAAGGGTTCGACTGGATCGTGGGCAACCCTCCCTGGAAGACGATCAGTCCGAAAAAGCTGGGCGAGAATGATTCCCCCGCCTTGGACTGGATGAAGGCGCACGAGAAAACAATGCCTGTGGGGCTCAACCAAGCTGCACAAGCATTCGCCTGGGAGGCACCACGCTATCTCAAGGCAGGCGGCGAATGCGCTCTGCTCGTCCCAGCCATGGGACTTTTTGAAGAGCCTTCCGCTGAGTTTCGGCAGAAGTTCTTCACGGCCTACCAAGTCCATGAAGTGGCAAACTTCGCCAATCTTGCCGAAGTGCTGTTCGATGGGCGTGCCCGTGTGCCTGCGGCTGCGATCAGCTACCGGAGCCGCGAAGAAGACGCTGCTCCGGCCGACAATGAAGGCATCACCGTCTTCTCTCCCTTTGTGGTCAATCAGGAGGCCACTCGTCCTCTCGCGGAAGGCGAGCGCGGTAAAATCTGGAGCCTCAGCATCAACAGCAGCGAAATCCGAGTGATGGACCAACGCGATGCCGCCAGCGGCAGCGGACTGCCTTGGAAACTCGCCATGTGGGGGTCTCCGTGGGATGAGCGTTTGCTGCGGAGAATGGAGAGCAAGTGGCCGTCACTGAGTAAGATTGAAGCACCTTGGAATCGAGAAGAAAAGGCTTTTGTGCCCACCAACCAGACACAGCTATTCGGCATCAGCGAAGGTTTGCAGTTGCGTGAAGAACCAGAGGAAACTGACGACGATGCGCCTCCAGTGATCGTCAAGGAAGCATCCGGTGCCAAGGCTCTAGATATTAAGAAATTGGACCGCTTTAGGGCGATTTTCACATTCCCTGATTCAGCGGTGCCCAGGCTTGCGAAGAGAAAGTGGTATGGTCGATCAGGCCGAGTTGCTTTGGCTCTCGCGATTTGCCACCCGCCTCACTTGATAGTCGGCGAAACTCGAACGTTTGCTGTTTTTTCTGAAGAGTTTATCTTAGTGCCAGCTCGTCAAATAGGAATCGTCAGCGTTACAGTAGATCACGAAATTTTGATAGCCCTATCACTTTATCTGAGCTCTGATTTTGTATTCTATCACCAGCTTTTTGCAGCGTCTCACTTTGGTGTGAAACGTCCAATCGCAACCCTAAAGGCATTGCGAAGCCTACCAATCCCACTGACGAATTTAAGCCGCGACGAACTCAAGAAGTGGGTCGCACTCCATGGCAAGCTCGCCAAGTGCCAGCCAAGGAAGATGGAGAGTGGCAAAAAGAAGAAGGAGCACGCTGAAAAGGACCTCTTTGAAGAACCTGAGCACGATCTCGACGCCCTCCTCGCCGAACTCAATGAAATGACGGCGGATGCACTCGGCCTGACGAAAGAAGAACGCAGGTTGGTGAGCGATCTGGTGCAGGTGCGCTATGCCTTAAACGATGGCAAGCGTGGTGAAGCCGCCATGCGGGGGCCAAAGCCCAAGGAGCTGACAGCCTATGCCAAGGCGCTCAAAGACGAGTTGGACGACTTTGCCGGTGATTTTGCGGGGCGCTCACACAAGGTCACGGTAGTTGCTGATGAGGAGTCCGGCTCCGCCATGATCGAAATCGACTTCACCACCGATCTGGAGGCGGCCCGGAAGCCCGTCGTGATGGATGCCACCGATGCTGAAGCCAGGTCTCTGCGCCGGGCAAAGACGAAGATGCTCGACGATGAGGGCGCATGGCAGTGGACTTACTTCAACCGGAACCTGCGCATCTTCAAAGGTCGGAAGACCTACGTCTTCAAGCCACTGCATTACTTCCACTGGACTCAGAGCGCCGCGCTCACGGATGCCAGCCAGATCATCGCGGAAACCCTGTCCGGCACCTGACCATGTCGTCCCCGCCTCCTTTCCAGTCACGCGGAAGCAGTGACAACCGGGCCGACTATCAGGCCGCATTCCTCCAGCGGGTTCACCGCTTACTTCAGCTTGCCTACGAGTCGCTGAAACCCGCTGACTATCAAACAGCCGAGGAAGACGACATCACAGGCGACCTCTGCGATCACATGAAGCACCTGACGCAAATCGCACCCACCGAAAAGTGGATGGGCCATTTCTCGATTCATGACCAAGATCCAAGTAGTGGCGTGACTTCGGTGAAGACCGGGCTACCCAGAAAGGGCAAGCGCCGCCCCAAGATCGACATCCGCATCGTCTGCAAACATCAGGTGCCCAACCGGGGCTATTGCATCGAGGCCAAACGACTTTATCGCAGCGACTCCGTCGGTGAGTATCTCGATGATGAAGGAATCGGTGCCTTCATCCTTGGCGAATACGCCAAAGATGATGATCACGGCGGCATGATTGGCTACGTCCAGACTGGCAAGATGCAGGATTGGCTGTCCAGAGTGGAAACTCGCCTGCCCAAGCTGTCTCATCATCGAATGGTGGATAAAGCGCGGTCATGGGAGGCCGCAAATTTCAGAAAGGGCCCACGGCTTTGCTTCAAAACCTCTCACACGAGAAACAGCGGCAGAGAGTTTACTGTGTTTCACGTCTTCTTCGTGTTTGGCGCAGAAGCATAGTTTTCAAAGTCTATCGACATCACTCCGTCACCCGGCGGTTTAAGAAAGGATAGCTGGTGACGATCTCGGTGATGAGGGTCTGCATTTTGTAGCCGTCTTTGGCGATGACGGTCATGAGGCGATCCACCACGATTTCGTCATAGCCTTTGAGCTGCCGACACAGCGCATAGGCCAGGAGTTTCTCGGTCAGATTACGCGCCAGATCCTCCTTTCGTGCAGCGATGATGGCTTTGAGTTCTTTGGGGGATGAAAAACGTTTGCCACCGGGAAGCTCGCCTGCGGCATCAATGGCACCACCGGTGTCGTCTTTGTCGCGCCAGCGACCGATGGCATCGAAGTTCTCCAGACCGAAACCAATGGGGTCGAGGATCTTGTGGCAGTTCGCACACACGAC
>JAIXVB010000538.1 GCA_027483245.1 Verrucomicrobiaceae bacterium
AAGGAAAGGAAAGTGCAATGCGATCCATGCAGGTTTGAAAGGGGGTTGGCCAACAGTCAGCATGACGTGAGCGCTGACAGGTAATCAACGCAAAACTGACCGATCTATCCCTAAATGTTCAAGAGGCCCGACCCAAGCCAAATCTTCATGGTCTGGGTGCAGATTTGTAGATTCAGTGGATGCCTGCCCAAAAGGCCATGTCAGACAGGTTCATTCTGCACTTCGGCGACAAAGCAGCCCCCGAGAACTCGTTGTGAGGCGTTGGGGCGATCCGGGTGGCGTGAGCCAGGGCCGCAGGTTAGGCTGAGGGGTTACGCATGAGGATTCACGCTGCTGCCATCGGGTTCTGCATCGCGCTACCGGGGTTCGGTGGCGGGGGGATGTGTGCTTGGGCGGCGGACTGGACTTGGCTGAGTCCAGAGTTGCGGCGCGTGGAAGCGGAGCGCTCCGTTTTGCAAAGCATGCTGGCAGATCTCCCCACGGCCCCGGCAGCCGAGATCACCCAGCGCCTAGGCTGGCACAGTGAATACTCCAGCACGGCCGACCGCGCGGAGTGGGTGGAACTGCGATTGGAGCAAAGCGAACCGCTGGATGCGGTGGTGCTTGTCGCGCCTCCCACTTCCGCTTCGGGGACACCGGGATATGGTTTTCCCGTGCGCTTTCAGGTGGAGCTGCTCGGTGAGGGCGATGATGCCACGCGCACCCTGATCGCTGATCACACGCGCGAGGATTTCCCAAACCCAGGCCTGCTGCCCGTGCTGATCCCGGCCAAAGGACACGCGGCGGCGCGGGTGCGCATCACGGCAACGCGTCTGTTTCGCGATGATCAGCGGTTTCTCTGCGCGCTGGGTGAAGTGATGCTGCTTTGTGGCAATCGCAACCTCGCCGCGAAGCTGGAAGCGCAGGGCCCGCAGCAAGTCCGCGCCAGCAGCAGTCAAGGCACGCGACCCGACTGGGGGCGCATCAATGTCGTGGATGGACACATCGCCACCGGTCCGCCTCTGGGCACACGGGTAGGCTCCACCCTGGGCTACCACAGCCAGCGCATGAGCGAGAGCCGTGATCCCCCGGCACCGTGGGTGAGCATCGACCTCGGTGCGGTGCTGCCGATTGATGAAGTGCGCCTCTTTCCTGCCCATCCACCGCAGTTTGCCCACACCCAGGGTTATGGCTTCCCGGTTCGTTATCAGATCGAACTGCGTGCCAGCGAGGACAGCCCTCCGATCGTCCTGCCGACTCCGCAGTCGGGCGGTTACCACGCGCTGCCGGGTGACAATGTGCAGACCCTGGTCGCCAATCAAAGCCGGGGGCGACACGTGCGTCTGAGCGTACTGGCACCGCATGTAAGCAATGGCAGCGCCGTTTTGGCCCTGGCGGAGATGCAGGTGTGGTCCGGTGGTAAAAATGTCGCGCTTAGGAAACCGGTGAACGACTTGGCCTCCCTGGAAGAAAAAGGCTGGTCTCGCGCTGCGCTGGTCGATGGGTTTAGCAGCACCAACGACATCCTCGACTGGCCCGGGTGGCTCGCGGGCTTGTCCCAAAGGCGGGAGATCCAGCAGCAGATCGCCACGCTGGATTTGCGTCAGCAACGACTCACCCAGCAGTGGCAGCGCCGAAGCTTGGCCGCGCTCGCTTTGGTCACCCTTGCCGCTCTAGTGGGCAGCGTCGTTTGGTTCATGCGAGAGCGACGGACGCAACAGCTTGAGATGGAGGCTCTGCGACAGCGCATCGCGCGGGACCTGCATGACGAGATCGGCAGCAGTCTCGGCAGCATTTCACTCATCACACAGGACATCCTGGCCCACGGCGGCGACGCAGCACAGACCAACGCCGACCTGCGGGAGATCAAACACATCGCCGATGAAACCGTCAGCGCCATGCGCGACATCACACGCCTCATTCAGAGTGATCGTTATGGCTCGGGCGACCTTGCCTCCCTGCTGCGCGAGACCGCCACGAGGCTGCTGCGCACCATCCCGCATGAGGTGAAGGTGGAAACCACACCGCCCACGCACCCGCTGCCAGTGGACGCTCAGCGCGATCTCATCCTCATGTTCAAAGAGGCGCTGTATAACATCACTCGTCACGCAGCGGCCAGCAGGGTGGACGTCCACCTCATTCAAAACAGCGCGCAACTCGCACTCCGCATCCATGACAACGGCTGCGGCTTTCATCCCACCGCGCCGACCCCAGGCATGGGCCTGGCCAATCTGCAACGCCGCGCGGCGAAGCATCGGGGTCATGTCGAGATCACCTCCACTCCCGGTCAAGGCACCACGCTCCACTTTCTTCTCCCCACTCATGGCTGAACCAAAACCCACCCTCGAAGTCTGGCTCATCGAAGACCACAAAAGTTATGGCGAACGCCTTCAGCGCGCGCTCGATCGACTCGACGGTCTGCACTGTGCCGAGCGCTTCACGGCCTGTGAAGATGCTCTCGCGGCGCTCACCCGCGTGCCTGCTCCCGATGTGCTGCTGCTCGATGTCGAGTTGCCTGGCATGAGCGGCATTGAGGGCATCTCTCGGTTGCGTCAACTGGCACCAAAGACTGCGCTGGTCATCCTGACGGTGTTTGAAGATGACGACAAAATCTTCCGTGCCATCTGCGCGGGGGCTGCGGGTTATTTGCTCAAAACCTCCGCCACGGAAGAGATCGCCGCCGCCATCCACAGCGCAGCAGCGGGCGGATCACCGATCAATCCGCGCATCGCCAAACGGGTGCTCGATATGTTTTCAAAGGCCAATCCACCGCAGAAGGACTATGGCCTGAGCCCGCGAGAAAAGGACATTTTACAGCTCCTCGTTCAAGGCAAAACCATCAAAGAAGCCGCCGGAGAACTAGGCATCGGCTACTACACCGCCGACGAATACATCCGCAAAGTCTATGACAAGCTCCAGGTGAAGAGTCGGGGCAGTGCGATCGCCAAGGCAGTCCAAGAAGGGCTCGTTTAAGCCGACAAGATCCCCCAAGTCAGCGAGGAACGGCAGGGATGGTTCTGCCAGATGACCAGTGGCGCACTGTTGCTCAGCGGCGCGTTGTTGTTCAGGATCAAAGGATTCTAGAATCCGCCCTTTGCGGGCGTTCTGTTCGCTCACCTGCTCCTCACCTTTCTCCATGAAACTTCGCCCCTCACGCATCCTTCGAGAACTCCGCGCTGGCCAGACCTCCACCGTGCTCAAGCTCAACATGATCGACCCGCGCATTGTCGAGTTGGCGGGTCTCTCGGGTGCCTCTGCCGTGTGGCTCTGCAATGAGCACGTGCCGAATGACTGGCTGAATTTGGAACACCAAATCCGTGCCGCCAAGCTCTACGACATGGACACCATCGTGCGAGTCAGCAAAGGCAGCTACAGCGAGTATGTAAAGCCATTTGAGTGCGATGCCACGGGCATCATGGTGCCGCACATCGCGAGTGCGGATGAGGCGCGCAGCGTGGTGGAGATGGTGCGCTGCCATCCGATGGGGAAAAAGCCATTGGACGCAGGCAACATGGATGGTGCTTTTTGTCAGGTCTCGCTGGCCGACTACGCGCATCACTGCAACACAGAGAAGTTTGTGATCCTGCAGATCGAGTCCCCGGAAGCCCTGGAGTTGGTCGATGAGATCGCGGCGGTTCCTGGCTATGATGCGCTGCTCTTTGGTGCGGGCGATTTCAGCCACCGGATTGGCAAGCTGGGCCAGGCCACGCACCCGGAGGTGGTCGCGGCTCGCAAGCGTGTGGCCGCCGCCGCGCTGAAGCATGGCAAACACGTTGCTGTGGCCTCTCTCTACGGCCAAAAAGATCAAATCCTGGAAGAAGGCGCGCGCATCATCACTCTCGGCGCGGATGTGCTGGAACTGGGCCAGGCTTTCCGTCAGTTGATCAATGATTTCAAAGCTGTCGCCGTGACGTCGGCCATCGAGTCAGTTTACGCCTCCAAATAATGACCACGATTCGCGCTGGCTGCGGTTCGAAAGCACCGCAGATCAGTTCAAACCGACGGCTCTGAGCCCTGAAAACCGAGTGTTCATCAGCGGCAGTGTCGCAGGTGACTGACGGCGGCTGGACTCCATGAGGGCGCTGTCCAGCAGCAAAGAGACGCGAAACCCTGGGGCTCCATCAGTGCGGCGCACGGGTGGACATTCGACGACAAACCCACGCACAGTGACCCATTCATCGGTGCAGCCTGCGGGGATGCAATGCGCTGGCAGGGCTGAGCGCAGGGTGCGGATCTGCAACTCAGCGCCGATCTCAAAACGCTGACGCGACCAGAAAATCAGGCCTCCCGCGATGACATCGCACAACTCGACGATGGTCTGCCCTCCGCCGCTGCGTTTGCTCGCGGAGGTATCCTGCTGGTGCTGGCCGTGTTTTGCCATGGGGGACAGGAAGACTTTGTTTTCTCACCGGACCGCAGCATTGGCTGAGGCCAGAGAAAACAAGGCGCGGGGCTCGTTAAAGTCAACGGTCTAGTCAGCGGACTTCGGGTCAAAAGCATCCCGCAAGCCATCGCCGAGGAAGTTCAGGGCCAGTAGGCTGAGGCTCATGGCCAGAGCTGGAAAGGCGAGCAGCCACCACTTGCTCTCGATGGGGTTGATGACTTGAGCGCCATCTTTGAGCAGGGAACCCCAACTGGCCGCCGGATCTTCAATGCCGAGACCGAGAAAGCTGAGGAAGGATTCATCCAGGATCACGGCGGGGATCGTCAGCGTCAGGTAAGTGAGGATGAGCGTGCTGAGATTCGGCAGCAGGTGCTTTTTCAAAATGCTCCAGCCGCCCTGCCCCATCGCGCGAGATGCTGTCACAAAGGTCAGCTCACGCAGCACGAGCACTTGCCCACGGATGATGCGCGCCATGGTCAGCCACTCGACCAATCCCAGGGAGAGAATCATGACGAGGATCTTCGAATACGGAATCAAGTAGCTGGCGGTTCTTTCCAGCAGGCTCCACTCCGCCGTCTGCGCCCACAACCGGAGGCCATCCAGCCAGTCTTTAAACACGCTGTCGAACGCCGCGATGAAAATCATGATGAAGAGGATGCGCGGCACCGCATAGAGCGTGTCCACCACTCGCATCATCAGCGCATCCACCCGCCCGCCAAAATAACCGCTGACCATGCCATACGTGGTGCCGATGACGAGGGAGAGCAGCGCGCCGATGAGGCCGACACCGAGCGAGACCTGAGCGCCCGTGAGCAGGCGATAGAACAGGTCCTGGCCGTTTTTATCCGTGCCCAACCAGTGCAATGAGGCCTCTGGGCTGACGCGTGTCATCGGAGCCAAAAGCTGACCGCCGCCTGTGACTTTTAGGCTCTCGGGCATGCAAAAAGGCAGGACAAACGCCACGACGAGCCACAACGCCAAAAAGACGAGCGAAATCATCGCCGGACGATTCCGACGCACCAGCGCCCAGCCATCTGGCCGACTGAGAGAGGCCGCTTTGGGTACGTCAGGCATGCAGCTGGATGCGTTTGTCGAGCACGCTGTAAAGCACGTCCACGACGAGGTTAAAAAACACGTGTAGCGAGCAATACGCCACCACCG
>JAIXVB010000711.1 GCA_027483245.1 Verrucomicrobiaceae bacterium
CCCCTTCAGCCGATGCGCCGCCTGCGCCTGAGATTCCCGAGGTCGAACCTTTGGCCGAGGAAAAACGTGGGATGTTCAGTCGCTTGAACCCGTTCTCACGCCGCAGCACGAGTGATGATGACATCGAAGCCGCCATTTTAGAAGCTGCGAA
Organism: Verrucomicrobiaceae bacterium; assembly: GCA_027483245.1. Lineage (GTDB taxonomy): Bacteria > Verrucomicrobiota > Verrucomicrobiia > Verrucomicrobiales > Verrucomicrobiaceae > Prosthecobacter. The sequence continues at coordinate 152 of JAIXVB010000711.1, forward strand.
GGCCGAGAACTCGGGCGCGCCCGACTCAGTCAGCACCATGCCGCCTGAATCGGCTCCCGAGGAAGCACCCGCCGTGGCGGAGTCAGCGCCTGCGAAACCCAATCGCGCGCCGATGAAAATCCGTCCGCTGTTTGGCAATTCAGACAGCCCACCGCCTGCCCCTACGCCTGAGAATCCTGAACCAAGCGCGGAGCCCGCTCCTGCGATGGCTGCCAAAACGCCGCCGGAACCCATGGAGGACAAACCCAAAGAACCTTCTCGCCGAGGTGGATTCCTGGGTTTTGGCCGCAGCAAGGAAGCCCCTGCCGACGCGCCTGAACCTGAAGCTGAAAAACCCGCGACTCCCGAGGCCAAACCCGTGGTCGAGAAACCCAAACTTACGGTCGAAAAACCTGCTCCGACGCCGGCTCCCGCTCCTGCCAAACCCAGCGAAAAACCCGCGGCTCCCAAGAAGGAAGAGACAGAGCCTGTCGCCCCGCCGACCGAGAACAAAAAGCCCTCGAACCTCAATCCATTGCGCTGGTTCCGGGGTGGCAAAAAGGACGATGCGGCCAAGGAAGCACCCGTTGAGGAACCCAAGGATAAAAAAGCCGAAGCCACGCCAGTGACCGAGCCAGCGCCGAATCAGCCCACCGTCCAAAGGCGACTCGAGACGGGACACACGGACCTTTTCGCCCAGGCTTTATTCACGGGTCAGCCCCTGCGTGCCATGATCCTGCAACAGGTCGCGGCCACAGAAACGGCAGCTCCGGCTGAGGCGGCTGAAGAACCGGTGAAGGAGAAAAAGCGTTTCCTGGGTCTCTTTGGCAAAAAGACGCCCCAAGAAGAACCCGCTGAACCTGCGCCAGCACCTCCCCCCGAGAAAAAACCGACCGAGTCTAAACCCAAGGAGAAACCAAAGCCCACGGAAAAACCCAAGGCCCCCGAACCGGAAGAGCCCAAACCCGAGGCCCCGAAGCCCGAGAAAAAAGCGGAGCCCAAACCGGCGATCGAAGCCCCTGCCATGGAGACGCCGCCAGCGGAGTCCCCTGAGGAGCCTGAGGCCAAACGTGAAGGCTCGCGCCTGGGAAGGTTGTTTGGATTTGGCAAAAAAGACGAAACGACCAAGGAAGACATGCCGCCCGAACCGGCAACTCCAGAGACGCCCGCACCTCCGGTTTCCCTGGCTCCCTCCACGACGGCCCTGACTACCCCTGCACCTACGCCCAGCAAACCCAAGACGCGCTCCAAGTCGAGTGAGCCCACCTCGGAGAAGACCATCACTGCGGCTGTCCCCATCGAGGATTACGCGGCCCTGCTGAAGCAAAAAGACATGCGCCAAGTCCTGGATCGCAACATCAACAGCCTCGCCCTTCTCCAAAATCGCGCCGCTGTTCTTTTCCGCCCCATCATCAGTGACTACAGCGCCGCTCTGGTGGACCTTCGCGATGGCAAAACCAAGGATATGGATGCCCGCCTGCGTGCGCTTCGCGTCCGTGCTGACAAAGCGCTGGAGCAGAGCAAGGCCGTCCGTGACTTTCTGGACCTGCATGAGGCCAATGAATCCCCCGCACTTTCCGGTCTCTTTGACGATTACCTGAAGCTGCCGGAGACGATTCAAAACGAGCTGCCTCCTCGCACCGATCCCATCTCCAAATACCTCGACGCCCTGGACAAAGAGTTCTCTCAGGATTGATCGTTGGGCCAAGGGCTGACGCGCCAGGGTTGGTGAAGGCGGACAAAACATCCCCCTTACCACAAAGTGACATTTTGTGGCAAGAGTGTGCCAATGAGTCAGCGCAAAAGTGCCAAAAGTGGCACTTTTATCTCTGGATGAGCCGTGGCTGATTTGAGCGATGCTTTTGTAAATCGTTGATAATCAACGCTTTCGCTGAACAAAACGGGGCTTGGCACGGTGCGTGCCATGTATAAAACACCAAAACAACCCTCGTTTCACTTTTCCCCAAACCATACATCCATGAGCAAAATCCTCGGCATTGACCTCGGCACCACGAATTCCTGCATGGCCGTCCTCGAAGGCGGCAAAGCAACGGTGCTCGAAAACTCAGAAGGCGCTCGCACGACTCCGTCCGTGGTCGCTTTCACCAAGAGCGGCGAACGCGTCGTCGGTCAGGCCGCCAAGCGCCAAGCGGTGACCAATCCCCGCAACACAGTTTTCTCTGTGAAGCGTCTCATGGGCCGCAAGTTTGCTGAGCTGACCGAAGCTGACAAACGCATGCCCTACAAAATCGTGGCCGCAGCCAATGGCGACGCCCACGTGCAGGTCGAAGTCGGCGGTGAAACCAAAACTTACAGCCCCCAGGAAGTCAGTGCGATGATCTTGGCCAAGCTGAAGGCTGATGCTGAAGCTAAGCTGGGTGAAACGATCACTGAGGCTGTCATCACGGTGCCTGCTTACTTCAACGACAGCCAGCGCAATGCCACCAAGGCCGCCGGTGAAATCGCTGGTCTGAATGTCCGCCGCATCATCAATGAGCCCACTGCTGCTGCGCTCGCTTATGGTTTGGACAGCAAGTCGGATGAAAAAGTCGCCGTGTATGACCTTGGCGGCGGCACCTTTGACATCTCTGTGCTGGAAATCGGCGACGGCGTCTTCGAAGTGCTCGCCACTGATGGCGACACTCACCTCGGCGGTGACGACTGGGACAACACCCTCATCACTTGGATCGTCAATGAATTCAAGACGGACAGCGGCATCGACCTCAGCGGTCAACCAGACGCCCTTCAGCGCATCAAGGAAGAAGCTGAAAAGGCCAAAATCGCCCTCAGCTCCAGCCAAAGCTACGATTTGAACCTGCCCTTCATCACGGCAGATGCCACGGGTCCAAAGCACATCATGAAGACGCTCACCCGGGCGA
>JAIXVB010000203.1 GCA_027483245.1 Verrucomicrobiaceae bacterium
TCAACCATCTTCTGACGGTCGATGCCTTTCTCTTTCTCGTAGTAGTCGAATAGTGCTTTGAGTTCGCTGATCATAAAAAATGAGCCCCGCCTAGACAAAAAGAGAGCGGGGCGCACCCCACTCTCATCGGAAAACCAGAGATGTGTCCAGGAAAGGAGCCTTGAAAGTAGTGCGCCTATGTCTTTCGGCAAGCCGAAAAACGGAATTGTCGTAGAGCAGACATGGATGCTCGAACCGACCGAATCTGCCCGCGCACTTTGCATCACCCCCAGCTTTTGTCTGACAAATAGCGTTTGCACACAGTCTCAGCGTCTTCAAGGGAGACAGGGTTTTCTTGACTCCCCTGCTCTCCATTCGCCTCTTTTTACCGCTCTGGATGCTCACCTGCATCGCCAGCGCAGCAGAACCCTGGAGTTTGGGAGAGGCCCTGGGCACGCCAGATTGGCTGAAGTTGAGCGGGGAGCAGCGAACCCGCTACGAAACCCAAGATGATCAGTTTCGCGCTGGCCGCACGGGAAGCGACCAAGTTCTGGCCCTGCGAACCAGCCTGCAGGCCGAGGTCACGCTCTCCAAGTTCCATTGGGTGACCGAACTGACAGACTCCCGCACTTACCTTTCCGACAGCGGTTCCGCGCTCGACACCACCAGCGTCAACGCCCTGGAAGTGCTGCAAACCTACCTCGAATTCAATCTCGGCCCCCTCGGTCAAGGCCAGCACCATCTGCGAATCGGACGCGAGACCCTGGACCTGGGAAACCGGCGCCTGCTCGCCCGCAACGCCTATCGCAACACCATCAATGCCTTCACGGGCCTCGATTGGCGTTGGGAAACGGACAGCGGAGCCTTCGTCCGCGCCCTGTGGTTTCTCCCCAATCAGCGGCAGCCTGACGACAACACCTCGCTGCTGGACAATGACATCGCTTTTGATGATCAGGACTTTGATCTCCAGCTCTGGGCTCTCTACGCCAGCACTCCCCTTCCCTGGGATCGAGCGACTCTGGAACTTTACTTCTTTGGCCTGCATGAACAGGGAGCAGACACCCGGCATCGCCAGCTCTACACCCCAGGATTGCGCCTCTTTCGCCTGCCAAATAAACGCAACTTCGACTTCGAATGGGAATCGGTTTACCAGTTTGGAAACTCACGCAGCACGCTCAATGGAGCGGATCTCGACCACCGGGCGCATTTTCATCACCTCGGCCTGGGTTACAGCTTCGACCTTCCTTGGAGTCCAAACCTGCGCCTGTCATATGATTATGCCAGTGGCGATCGCAGACCTGGCGACGGGCATAACCAACGATTCGACACACTTTATGGAGCCCGTCGTTTCGAATACGGGCCCACCGGCAGCTACGGCCTCATTGCCCGCAGCAATCTGAGCTCTCCAGAGATTCGGCTCAGCCTGAAACCCGCCTCGAAGGTCGAGTTCATGATCGCCCATCGCGGCATCTGGCTCGCCGCCGCCCGCGATAGCTGGACCTCGGCCGGAGTGCGTGATGCCAGCGGCCAATCCGGACGTTATGTCGGTCAGCAGCTGGAGGCTCGCCTGCGCTGGGATGTCCTGCCCGGAAACCTGCGACTCGAGATCGGACTCGCCCAACTCTTCCCTGGCAGTTACCTGGAAAGAGCCCCGAACGGCAATCCCGCTGACACCACGTATGGTTACAGCGAGATCACCTGGCGTTTTTGATCAATCGGCTTTGCGTTTGAGCTGCGGGAAAAGCACCACGTCACGGATACTTTCGGCTCCGGTGAGCATCATGATGAGGCGATCGATGCCGATGCCGATCCCGCCTGCGGGTGGCATGCCGTGTTCCAGAGCGAGAATGAATTCTTCATCGATCTTTTGGATCTCTTCACCTGCCTGATGCTCCAGGCGCTCGCGCTGAACGATGGGGTCATTCAGTTCGGAGTAACCTGGGCTGATTTCCTGACCGTTGATGACGAGTTCATAAACATCCACCACACTGTCATCGGCGACGTTTTGTTTGGCCAGGGGCACGAGTTCCTTCGGCACATGAGTGACAAAGAGTGGGTTGAAGCTCTTTTCTTCCACCAGCTTTTCAAAGGCCTTCTGGTCCAGTTCATAGTGCTCATCACCGGCATGGATCTCATGCACGCCGAGGCTGTGCGCGCGCTCCACCTTGGCTTCCTTGCTCAGCGTGAACCAATCGTCACCAGCAGCGGCTTTCACCAGATCGCGATACGGGGTGCGTTTCCAGGGGCGCGTGAGGTCGATGGTCTTGGTGACATTGCCTTCCTCATCCTTGTGTTCGATGACCAGTCCACCACAGAACTTCTCGGCGAGGTGACAAATCATGCCTTCCACGAGATCAGCCATTTGCTCAAAGTCCGCGTAGGCCCAGTAGGCCTCCAACATGGTGAATTCAGGATTGTGACGGCGGCTCACACCTTCATTGCGGAAGTTCCGATTCAGCTCAAACACGCGTGTGAATCCACCCACGAGCAGCCTTTTCAAATACAGCTCAGGAGCGATGCGCAGATACATCTTTTGGTCGAGCGCATTGAAGTGCGTTTCAAAAGGACGAGCCGCGGCACCTCCCGGAACGTCTTGCATCATCGGCGTCTCCACTTCCAGGAAATCACGTCCGTGCAAGTAGGCCCGGATCTCGGCGACCATCTTGCTGCGGGTGACGAAGATCTCACGGCTGCGATCATTGGAAATGAGGTCCAGGTAACGCTGGCGATACTTGATCTCGCGATCGGTGACGCCATGCCACTTGTCCGGCAGTGGGCGCAGTGCTTTGGACAGAGGCGTCAGCGTCTTCACATGGATCGAGCGTTCACCCTTTTTAGTGATGAAACTTTGACCGGTCACGCCAATGAAGTCGCCGATATCGATCTGATGAATGAACAGCGCATAGACTTCCTCGCTCACATCATTCTTGCTCAGGTAACACTGGATACGACCGGTGATGTCGCCGATGTCAAAGAAGGTCGCCTTGCCCATCTCACGACGGGAGAGAATGCGGCCCGCCACACTGACGTCGAGTCCTTCGGTGAAATTGGCCTTCAGCGTGCCCGGATCGTGCGAGACCTCGAACTTACCTCCGAAAGCCGCGATGCCGCGTTTCTGCAGCTCCTCGAGCTTGGCGCGGCGGAATTGCAGGAGTTCGGATTCGGTGTGTTCAGAGGCAGGTTGCATGGTCAATCGTAGAGTGGGGCGCAGTCATTAACCTGCGCCGCAAAAATTGCCAGAGCAAAACCACGCCCCTCCCCAGCACCACCATCTGGGGAGCTAGCGCTTGCTTTTGGGCAGGGACTTCACCACCAGATCGTAAGAGTGATCGATCAATTCTTGGAGCAACTTCGTGCCTACCCGACCTCCGAGCGTCACCGTGTTCCAGTGGCGTTTATTCATGTGGTAGCCCGGCTGGACTTCTTCATACCGATCCCGCAACTCAATCGCCCGCTCAGGATCGCATTTCAGATTCACCGTGTGAGGGAACTCATCCGGTGTTGCCAACGCAAACATTTTCCCTCCCACTTTATAAACCAGGACCTCAGGCCCGAACGGCGTCGTTTCTTCGACCTTTGGCAAAGACAGGCAGTAAGCGCAAAAATCAGCGAGCGTCATGAGTAAGAAGAGTCAAAAGCACCGTTGGTGTCGAGCTGATTCTATCCAGAAACAGGTTAAATTCACGCGCATCTTCCACCGCTGAGCGGAGTTAAAGAGGCACGAATGAAAACTCTGCTCACACTCCTGAGTCTCTTGCTTGCGATTCATGCACAGGCCGCCGAGCCCGTACGGTGGACCTGGGAGATTGAAGGCGTCGCGAGAGAGGGCTTGGTCTATGTGCCGGAGACGGCGAAAAAGATGGCGACCCCCGTAGTCTTTGCGTTTCATGGTCATGGCGGCAACATGCGCAATGCAGCGCGGGTGTTTCCGATTCACACGCACTGGCCCGAGGCGATTGTGGTGTTTCTTCAGGGACTGAACACACCCGGCAAGCTGACCGATCCCGAGGGGAAAAAACCCGGCTGGCAACACCTTGCAGGCGTTCAGGCGGATCGAGATCTGAAGTTTTTTGATGCCGTTCTGACTCGTCTTCGTGCTGAACTGAAAGTGGATGACCGGCGCATCTATTCCACTGGGCATTCCAACGGCGGCGGCTTCACGTATTTGCTTTGGGCGGAGCGTGGCGAGACCTTTGCTGCCATGGCACCCTCCGCCGCTGTGGCACCCCAGAGTGTGGCCAAACTGAAACCCAAACCAGTGCTGCACATCGCAGGCGAAAACGATCCGCTGGTGAAGTATGCATGGCAAAAAGTGATGATCAACGCCCTGCTAAAAATCAACCAATGCGGTGAAGGCAAGGCCTGGGAACTGGATCCCAACTGCACCCTCTATCCTTCCTCGACAGGGAACCCTGTGGTCACGGCGATTCA
>JAIXVB010000126.1 GCA_027483245.1 Verrucomicrobiaceae bacterium
CTCTCGACAGCAGAGTTTGTGTTTCAAAAATAAACGTCACCTAACCATGAATGCCTCACTCAACCGTCTCGATGAACCCAGCCGTCGTGACTTCATCACTCGCCTAGCCAAGACCTGTCTGGGCGTCAGCCTCGTGCCCCCGCTGAGCTTAGCGCGCGCTCTGGAAACCAGTGCGCCGAAGCAGGCCAGCCATGTCATCTACCTCTACATGAGCGGTGGCATGAGTCATCTGGATACCTTTGACACCAAACCAGACGCGCCCGCCGGTTATCAAGGTCCGGTGACCACGATCAAGACGAAGGCCGAAGGTTTGCAATTCTCGGGCTACTTCCGCAAGCTGGCAGATCAGGCCGACAAGATCGCTGTTGTCCGCTCCATGACCCACACCCAGGGAGCGCATGAACCCGGAACCTACAAAGTCCTGACCGGCTATGAAACCTCTCCCTCCGTGCGGCATCCCGCGCTTGGCTCCTGGGTCGCACGACAGGTCACTCAAGGGCACTCCACGCTGCCTCCTTACATTCGGTTAGGCGGCTTGGCAGGTCATCCTAGCAGTGGCTTCATGGATGCTCGTTTCGCACCCGTTCCCGTGCTCGACCCCACCAAAGGCCTCGAGCACACGAAGCTACAAAACGGCGACTCCATGAGTTCTCTGCGCAAGCGCAGTGGTCTCGCCGAGAAGTTGAATCATGATTTCCTCAATCGCTTTCCGCTGTCAGACGTGAAGGCGCACAGCGATGTTTATTCAGATGCCATCAAACTCATGACCAGCAAGGACCTGGATGCCTTTGATCTCAGTCAGGAGAAGGGTCGATTGGTGGAAGACTATGGCAATGATTACTTCGGACGCGGCGTCTTGCTGGCACGACGGCTCGTCGAGCGCGGCACGAAGTTTGTGGAGATCGAACTCGGAGGCTGGGACACGCACGGCAACAATTTTCCTCAGGTCGAAGCACTCTCCAATCGTCTGGATCAGACGATCAGCACCCTGCTCAAAGATCTGGAGGCACTCGGGCTGCTGGAGAGCACGCTGGTGGTGCTGACGACCGAGTTTGGCCGCACTCCTAAAATCAATGGCAGTGGCCGTGATCATCACCCCATCGCCTTTTCATCCTTCATCGCGGGCGGCAATGTCAAAGGCGGGCAGGCCTATGGAAAAACCGACGCGACAGGAACCCGAGTGGAAGAGAATCCCGTCTCCGTGCTCGACTTTCACGCCACGATTGGAGCTCTGCTCGGCGTGCCCAAGGAGGAAACCATCTCTGCCGGCAGCGCGGGCAGCTTTAGCATTTATGGCGGTACCGGAGCCAAACGTGGCCAGCCGATTTCAGCGCTGCTTTGAGGCATCAAACACCCGACTTCAGCTTCCGTTTGAGCTTCTTGAGGAGCTCGGGATTGCCCTCCAGCTCTTCCATCAGTAGCGTCAGCACATCCAGTGTCTGGCGGCTGATGTGGTGCTCCATGCCTTCGACATCCTGATGGACCGTTTCAGGATCAAGACCAAAACCAGCGAGCAGACGTGTGAGCACCTCATGGCGGCGCGCGATCTCCTGGCCGATTTTTTTACCCGCCTCCGTCATCACGACCCCCCGGTAGCGCTCATAGACCACGTAACCTTCGGCATCCAGTTTCTGGATCATGTTGGTGACGCTGGCTTGAGAGATGCCCAGATTGCCAGCAATGTCCACGACGCGTGCGTATCCCTTCGCCTCGATCAGATTGTGAATCTGCTCCAGGTAATCCTCAATGGCCGGGGAGTGGACATGAGCGGTGGGTTCCTTGCGCTTGGCGGGCATCGTGAGACGCATAGCAGGGATGTGAAACCGCGAAACGTGTTTCTTTAGGCCTGGAGCAGCAAAGTTAGCCCAGACTAATCTTTTCACTTGTCAGCTAGTCCAGACTGATGAACTTAGCCATGACTAACATTGCTATGCGGACCCATCTTCTCCTCGCCCTCATGCTGTGTGCCCACTCCAGCTCAGCGGAAACAGCCGCTGTTCGTGACATGAGCACAGATCGCCCCGACACCACCGAATCCCCCTACACAGTCCCCCAAGGCCTCTTCCAGGTGGAGATGAGTTTCTTCGACTACAGCCGCGATGGCGACCGTGGGGCGAGTGTGGAGGACTGGATCTTTGGCCAAGTGAATTTCAAGATCGGCGTCACCGAGAATGCCGACCTGCAGTTCGTCTTCGACACCTACACTCAGAGCCGCACGATCGACAATGGCGTGCGCGATCGGAGTTCCGGGTTCGCCGATGTGACGGTGCGCTACAAACACAATCTGTGGGGCAATGATGGCGGCAAGACGGCCTTTGCCCTGATGCCTTACCTCACCATCCCGACGGAGACCCAACTCAGCAGTGGTGAATGGGAGGGCGGCCTGATCATGCCGCTCGGTGTGGAATTGACGGACCGAATCGGTCTCGGCCTGATGGCGCAGGTGGACTACGTTCACGATTCTGACACAAATGGTTACGACCTGGAGTTTCTGCATTCCGCGACGCTCGGTTTCGGGCTCACCGAGCAGCTGGGTCTCTACCTTGAGCTGGTCGGCATCGCAGGACAGGATGCCGATTATCGAGCGTTGTTCGACACCGGACTGACCCTGGCCGTGACGGACACTCTCGTCTTCGACACCGGCATTCGACTGGGCTTGAACCGGGCGGCCCCTGACTTCGGCGTCTTCACCGGCGTGAGCTTTCGTTTCTAATCCCACTTCCATCCTCTCATGAAAAGACACCACCTCCTCTATCTTCTGGGTGCCCTCCTGGTCTCCTGCGGTCCCTCGGCTGAAAGGGACAAGACCGGCCCCAAACGGGTTCTAACCACCTTTACGATCATTCAAGACATGGCTCAGCGAGTGGCGGGCGATGCAGTCATCGTCGAGTCGATCACCAAACCCGGCGCTGAGATTCACGATTATGAGCCGACCCCTCAGGACTTGGTCAAAGCGCAGGACGCCGATTTGGTGCTGTGGAATGGCCTGGGACTGGAGCGCTGGTTTGAGAAGTTCCTCCAGCAGGTCCGGCACGTGCCCAGCGCCGTGCTGACCCAAGGCGTGGAGCCCATGGGCATCGGTGAAGGGCCCTACAGTGGCAAACCCAACCCCCACTCCTGGATGTCACCGGCCAATGCCATCGTGTACGTCGAAAACATCCGCAAAGCCCTGGTCAAGCTGGACCCAGCGAACGCCGCCACCTTTGAGGCCAATGCCGCCGCTTACACCGCTGAACTGCGGGCGATCGATGAGCCCGTGCGAAAAGCGCTGGAGTCGATCCCTACGGAGCAACGTTGGCTCGTAAGTTGCGAAGGAGCCTTCTCCTATCTCATTCGCAACTATGGCATGAAGGAACTCTATCTCTGGCCCGTGAACGCCGATCAAGAAGGCACACCACAGCAGGTGCAAAAGGTCGTGGACACGATCCGCCAGAACAAGATCCCCGTCGTCTTCTCAGAGAGCACGATCAGTGACAAGGCCATGCAACAAGTGGCCAAGGAAACCGGCGCGCGCTTTGGCGGCGTGCTGTATGTGGACTCTCTGACCGACTCCACCGGCCCCGTGCCCACGTATTTGAAACTGCTGCAATTCAACGCTGACACCATCGTGAAGGCGTTCACCCAACCCTGATTCATGCACGACCCTGCCCCGCCGCTCTCGATTGAAGTCAACGATGTGACCGTGGCCTACACCAATGGCCACATCGCCCTGCGTGATGCTTCCTTCACTCTGGGCGCGGGCACGATTTGTGCGCTGGTTGGCGTGAATGGCAGCGGCAAGAGCACGCTGTTCAAGTCGATCATGGGTTTCCTGCGTCCCGCCAAAGGCAGCGTGCGCATCTCCGGTCTGACGGTCGAAGCTTCCCGCAAACGCAAGCTCGTCGCCTACGTGCCACAGACCGAGGAAGTCGATTGGAGTTTCCCCGTCAGCGTCTGGGATGTCGTCATGATGGGCCGCTACGGTCACATGAACTTCCTGCGCATCCCCCGGGCGGAGGACAAACGCATCGTGTTGGAGAGCCTGGATCGAGTGGGCATGACTGCCTTTAAAGAGCGCCAGATCGGCGAGCTGTCAGGGGGGCAAAAGAAACGTGTGTTCTTGGCTCGGGCCCTGGCTCAGCGCGGTCAGATCATCCTGCTGGATGAGCCCTTCACGGGGGTCGATGTGCAGACCGAGTCAGCCATCATCGATCTCCTCCGCGCCCTGCGTCAGGAAGGGCACATCATCCTCGTCTCCACGCACAATCTCGGCAGCGTGCCTGAGTTCTGTGATCAGGTCGTGCTGATCAACCGCACCGTGCTTGCCTTTGGCCCGACGGAGACGGTCTTCACCGAACAAAACCTCACGCAGGCCTTTGGCGGGGTGCTGCGGCAGTTCCACTTCGAGCACAGCACCATTCAGGAGCACGACGGCCGGACCGTGAAGCTGCTCACCGACGATGAACGCCCGCTGGTCTTTGGCAAAGATGGCCATCTGGAATACACCGACCGACAGGGGCGCGAGGAATTGGTCGAGAAACGCAAGGAGGAGGTGGGCGAGTGATGACGGATCTACTGACGCCCTTTGAATACGACTACATGCTGAAGGCCATCTTGGTCAGCGGCCTGATCGGTGGCGTGTGTGCGTTTTTGTCCTGCTTCATCACGCTGAAAGGCTGGTCGCTGATGGGAGATGCGCTCTCTCATGCCGTGGTGCCGGGTGTGTCGCTGGCCTGGCTGGTGGGGCTGCCCTTTTCCGTTGGGGCCTTCTTTGCGGGCATGCTCGCCGCCTTGAGCATGGGCTGGCTGCGCGAGCGCTCTCGGCTGCGTGAGGATGCGATCATTGGCATCGTCTTCACCACCTTTCTCGCGGCGGGATTGCTCATGCTATCCCTCTTCCCCAGCAATCTGAACCTGCGCACCATCATCCTCGGCAACATCCTCGCCATCTCCGACTCAGACATCCTCCAGGTCATCCTCATCGCCACCGTCTCCATGATCGTGCTCGGCCTGAAGTGGCGTGACCTGCTGCTCTATTGCTTCGATGAAACCCACGCGCGCAGCATCGGCCTGAACACACGGTTCCTGCACTTCCTCCTGCTCGCTCTGCTCTCCGCCACCGCCGTCGCTGCACTGCAAACCGTGGGCGCTTGTTTGGTGGTGGCCATGCTGGTCACCCCCGGCGCCACCGCCTACCTGATGACCGATCGCTTTGGCCGCATGCTCACCCTAGCCACCGTCATCGGCGCGAGCTGTGGCCTACTGGGTGCTTATGGCAGTTACTTTCTCAACGGCTCCACCGGTGGCTGCATCGTGGTGCTGCAAACGCTCGTCTTCCTCGTTGTGTTCGCCTTCGCTCCCAAACACGGCCTGCTCGCCGCACGGGCGCAACGCCGAGCCGCCGCTCTCGCTTCCTCATGAAC
>JAIXVB010000616.1 GCA_027483245.1 Verrucomicrobiaceae bacterium
CCCTGCTCCAGCTCATACAGCCCCGCAGCGAACCCCGACTTCACCGGCGAACGTCCCTCACTGAACTGCGCCTGCACCTCGTCCACCAGCACGCCCACCGCTCCCAGTTCCGCCAGTGTTTGCCCACCCTGCTCAGAGCCCACCTGCCACCAGGAAACCAGGGCTGCGATCGAGGCTGCGGCCGCCAGGGACCAGGGCAAAATCCGCTGCCAACGCACCGGCTTCACCCGCGTTTGCTGCACGTCCATCACCCGTTGGGTAAAACCCGCCGTCTTATCAGCCCAGGCCATGACCCGACGCGAAAACGCCTCTTCTCCACCCACCTCAGCGCGGATCAGCGCCTGCGCCCGGAGAAAAAGTCCGATCTCCTCACGTTGCTCAGCGCTCAGAGCTTCAGGGTCCAGGGTTTCAAAGATCTCTGCCTGCGAACTTTCGTCTGCAATGAGGCCGAGCAGGGTCTGGAAGTCTTCGTCTGTCATGGGGATTCAATAACCTATGCCCGCAGCCCTTCGAGTGTGACGAGCTATTTCAAAAGCATAGGAATCCTCCATCCGCCAAATCGCGAAGACCGGTAGCGCTCAAAGGAGACCCGCAATGACCTCATGCCCCAGGCTTCTTGTGGGCGATTTCACGGAGCTGTTTTAGAATGCCCTCATCCGAGATGCTGCTCCCATCATAGGGCGAGCCTGTGTATTTGCCCTTCGCTCCCGCGACCTCGGTGAGTGGCAGAATGGCAAAGCGAGTGCCCTTGGCCATCATCGGATGCGGGTGATCCTTTTTGAACTCGAAATGCACCACGAAGAGCTTCCCTTGGGAGTCTTTGAACACATACTTTTCGACCGGCCCGTAAAAGGGCTCCGCTTTCCAGGAGTCCTTTTCATAGGCCTGGATCACCGCGACCAAACTGTCCTTGCCTGTCTCGATCTTGCCCAACTCCTCGCCAGGGGATGAATAAGAAGGGGTGTCGCCATTGGGAAGCGGCTCCGAAAGCGTGGTCTCACAACGATACACCATCACTTCCTCCGCGATCACCACCGACACCGAGAGCAAGAAGAAGGAAAGGAATCGGAACATAGGCTGAGGAGAACCAACAAAATTCTCTCAACTCTATGTTCCAGAATCAAGACCCGAATTTACCTGGAGGTTCGATCCAACAACTCCGCCTCATCTATGGTCATCGCTTCGTGGGCTCTCAGGCAGTAAGCCAAGCGAGAGCGAACTCTCAATGAGCAAAGGTCAACTCGGCGACTAGAAGATGCCGTTTCTTCAGTCATGAGGGACATTTCATTTTGAGGGTCCTGCGATCAGAAAGTTCAAAAGGATAAGAGCGAACACGATGGCAATCGGAGCAATCGGAGCCAACCAAAGTAGGCCGATTGTGGCTCTGAGGTAACGTTGAAGCTTCATCTTCACTCCAAGGATCGCCAAGACACACGCAATGGCAAAAAGGAACACATACCCTCTGACATATTGATCGGTGCCAAACAGGGCCCAGGGCGCGATGACTGCGGCAATGATGAGCGATGAAATGAAGTGAACGAGAAGCAAACGCCAATGAATTGGCTTTGGCTGATCATCCGTTGCCAGATTCTTCTCTTCGGTTTGTTGGTTACCTTTGATGGAATCCTTGATTGGGATGTCTTCGTTCATGGCACGAGGTAACTGAAGGCTGCGTTCGGCTTTAAAAACTATGATTTAAGAACGGTATAAATGATAGCACTGGAGGCTACAAACCCGAAAACCAACAACGAAACGCAGCCTGCGCTGCTGTCGATGAGGTGGCGTGGTTCCTTGGCGCGTATCCACACTTGATGGCACCCTTTGCAAAAAAATTGATGCTTACCCTTCCGCCAAGCCCGAATGGTTCGTTGATTGTGGTCTTCCCGCTTCCTGCATTTCGAGCATGTGAATGTCTTTTCTTGGGGCGTCCGTGTGCCGATTATTTTCAACGTTAGAATAACCAAAAGAACAGCAATGCCGATCCAAACACGGTAGTCCGTGTACACTTCGCTTGGGATTCTCATTGTATATGATGAGGAATGTCTAAGATCAGGCGACTGTGAGTGCCAGGACCGACGTCACTGGAGCCGTTCTGTTCACTCATGTTATTCGGCGTTGAGGTCATTCAGGGAGAGACTGATTGAAGCAGAGTCGGTTCCCAAAGGGATCGGTGATCTCCATGATCCTTGCGTGCCAAGGGGCCTCTTCAATGCTGGGATTCATGTTCGGATTCGGTCGTGAGGAAAGCTCTCGATGAAAAGCCTCAACATCGTCAATGGAAGTGAAAATCTTCGCGCCCGGTGACCCGTCGCCGTAGTGCTCGGTGAGGTGCAGCACGAGCGCATCCCGGGAGATCTGAAGGTAACGTGGCGCATTGGGCGAAGATTGATGCTCCCAATCGATGCGGAAGCCCAGCCAATCGACATAGAATTTCTTGGCCAAGGTATGGTCAAAAATCCGGAACAGGGGGATGGCTGCTTGCAGTTTCATAGCGGGGTTTATGGTCGGGTGGATCGCATATCGCCGTCATCCGATGCAAGGGACGAAAATGGCGTTTGTAGAAGAGGTGAAATCAGCCGTCGGGCTAGGAGAGTCAATCGCTGACACTTGAACCGCCACTCTTGAGGACGGCACCTTGCTTGGCTTTCATGTTGCCGGATAGCATCTCTTGTCGGTGCTTCAGATGCTGGCTAAACTTAGCCTGGGTTCGGGCTCGCAACTCCCCCTCGGGAGTGCAGGTCAAGGACAGGAGAACGGACTCTCCTCGCGTGAGTCGATACTCTTTGTCAGAAGCCTCATCCGCCTCTGACGTCGTAAGCTGACAGCCTGCGGGGATGAAGTGCTGGGAGACGCTGCCGTATCGGAGCGGCATGTAACCCTGGTAAACCACGAGAAGCGGGTTCTCCGGCTCGCAAGGTTCCCCAGGCTTCTTCACCGGAATCGTTGGGTCAAAAACCCGGTAAGCCCTCCTTGTCGGTGTCGAACGATCCGTCGTGAACCACAGGTCCTGTGACATCACCACCCGATCACCGGCGATGAAGTGGATGACCTCATGAGTCTCCTCCCGAACCTTCTTCGTGCTCACCACCTGGACCTCAATGGACACAGGCAACGCACGGCCATCAGGCATCTGCCCCCGTGCGACCGAAACAACGAGGACGATTGCTGAAATCAGGAGCGTGCAGAGTCTCATGGTGAGTGATACTGAGGGTTGGTCAAACGCTTCGGATCAGGCGACATCGAGCGTGAAACGTCGCTGACACGACCGATGCCATGCGAGCCGTAGGGTGCAACCGTGTTGCTCACCTTCGTTTTCGCGTGGGTCGTGGTCATGGCTTCCGTGGCTGCTTCAGTCGTCCTTGGGTTTTCCAATCGCAGTCTTGAGGAGGTAGGTGGAGCCGCCCGCGAGCAGGATGAACAAGAGAGGGATGAGCACCTCAAAGATCTTCGGTGGGTTGCCTGACCCCGTCGGAAGCAGTCGGATCAGGGGATGCAAAAGCATCGCGACGAACCAAAACGCTAGGTTCGCGATGACGATCTTCTTGGCTTGGGTTTTGTTCATGGTTCACTCCTTGGGTCAGTGTTGGGGCGGCTGGTGCTGCTGCTTCTTTGAAAATCTAAGCTGCGGCGCGAGAGGGGCGCACCCGACGCTTCCGGGTCGCGGGATGCTTCGCCGCCCCGCCTGTGGTCTCAAGAGGTTTGTTCGGGCGTGTTGGCAGCCAATGCTTGGCCTTCTGCTCAGCGGCGCTGTCCATGCGCGCTTTCATGTTAGGCGACGTTGGGTGAAGCTGATGGCTCA
>JAIXVB010000171.1 GCA_027483245.1 Verrucomicrobiaceae bacterium
AAGCAATAATCCATCACCTCGCGGCCGATGCCGACGGCTTCAAAAATCTGCGCTCCCGTGTAGCTGCTGAGCACCGAGATGCCCATCTTGCTCATGATCTTCAGCACGCCTTTTTCGAGGGCCTTGCGGTAGTTGGTCAGGACCTTCGTGTAGTCGTAACCTTCCAGCGCAGGCTTGCGGGCCGTCTTGTCAGCCTCCAGGACTTCCTGGATGGTTTCAAAGGCGAGGTAGGGGCAAACAGCGGAGGCACCGAAGCCAAACAGCGTGGCCATCTGATGCGTGTCACGTGCATCAGCCGTATCGACGACGATGCTCAAGCGCATGCGCACTTGCTTGCGATTCAGATGCTGATGCACAGCGCCGGTGGCGAGCAGTGCCGGGATGGCGACGCGTTCTTCACTGACATTGCGATCACTCAAGATGAGGATCTGGATATCATCATAGACGGCCTTGCTGGCCTCATGGGAGAGATTGATCAGCGCGGCTTTGAGCCCGGCTGGGCCTTCTTTCACCGGCCAAGTGATGTCCAAAACGCGACATGGGAAGTCGGGGAGATTTTTCAGCGTCTCCAGTTCGTTCTCAAACAAGAACGGTGAAGTCAGGTGCACCACCTTAGCGTGCTCAGGTGTTTCATCCAACAGGTTGCGCTGCTGACCGAGGACCACGTCCAGGCTCATCACGGCACGTTCACGGATCGGATCGATCGGTGGATTCGTGACCTGGG
The DNA here is from genome assembly GCA_027483245.1 of Verrucomicrobiaceae bacterium. Lineage (GTDB taxonomy): Bacteria > Verrucomicrobiota > Verrucomicrobiia > Verrucomicrobiales > Verrucomicrobiaceae > Prosthecobacter. Next base: position 725 of record JAIXVB010000171.1, read on the forward strand.
CGAAGAGTTGCTTGAAGTAAGAAGACAACAAACGAGGACGGCTCGAGAGGATGGAAAGCGAGGCATCATCTCCCATGGAGTAAATGCCTTCTTCACCCTTCTGAAGCATCGGGATCAGCGAGAAATCGAGCTCCTCTTTGGTCCATCCAAACGCAGCTTGTTTCTGCGACAGACTCAGGATGTCGATCTCTTCTTTCGGGGCACTGGCTGCCTGGGCGGTGAGGTGGTAACGGTTCTTCAACCACTCGCCATAAGGCTGGCGTGAAGCGAGTTCCTGCTTGATCTCGTCATTGAAACGCAGACGGCCGTGCTGAAGATCGACTTCAAGCATTTCACCGGGAGCTAAGCGGCCTTTCTTGACCACTTTCGCGTCATCGATGTGAATGATGCCGACCTCCGAGCCCAGCGCAAAGATGCCATCTTCTGTCAGTTTCCAGCGGCTAGGGCGCAGACCGTTACGATCCAGACCTGCGGCGACCGTGAGACCGTCGGTGAAGACCAGAGCCGCAGGACCATCCCAGGGTTCGCTGAAGCACTCGTGATACTCATAGAAAGCCTTGAGATCAGGAGAAGTGGTCGGGTCGATGCCATAGGCACTCGGCACCAGCATGGCCATCGCATGAGTCAGGCTACGGCCGCTGAGCAGAAGCAACTCGAGGGCCTGATCCAAGCTAGCAGAGTCAGAGCTATTCGCATCGACCAGCTTTTTCAGCAGATGCTCTTCATTGGCCCAGTAAGGATGCTCAAAGTCGCTGGTGCGGCTGCTCAACCAATTGCGATTGCCGCGCACGGTGTTGATTTCACCGTTGTGTGCCAGCGTGCGGAAAGGGTGACTCAGTGCCCAAGTCGGGAAGGTATTGGTCGAAAAGCGCTGATGAAACAGAGCAAAGGAGGTGTCGTAATGATCACTCTGCAAATCCGTGTAAAATTTCTCCAGCGAGGAGGGTAACAGCAGCGCCTTGTAAACGATGGTGCGGTGCGAGAGCGACGCGACATAAAAGCTCGTCAACTTCTGTTCCTTGGCTTTGATCGTCAACTCACGGCGGACGAGGTAAAGCTGGCGCTCAAAGGTGTTGTCATCCATCTCCTCGGGGCGTTCCAAGAAGAGATGCTGAATGAGTGGCATGGTGCGGCGGGCTTTTTCTCCCAGCTCGTTTGGATTCACCGGCACATCGCGCCAGCCCAGCACACGAATCTTGCGATTGCGCACGATGGCTTCGGTCAGCAGTTGAATGCGCAGTTGTTCACCTGGTTCGTGGGGCAGGAAAAACACACCGACAGCAAGATCCAATGGATGATCGAGAGCGTGACCCAGTTTTTCAACTTCTGGCAACAAGACATCGTGGGGAATCTGCGTCAAAACGCCTGCCCCGTCGCCCGTCACACGGTCCGCATCGACAGCACCACGATGCTGCACGCTACAGACGCCGCAAATGGCCATGTCGAGAATGTCGCGACTGCGTTTCCCATGGATGTTCGCAACAAAACCGACGCCACAAGCATCGCGCTCCATATCCATGAGGTGGAGCGAGCCTTCGTTGGGGATATCCTGGTCGTAAAATGGGTATTTCATGGGGCAGAAAACCCCTCTGCCAGACAACTGTCGCCTGGTCGGAGGGGCGGGTAGTGTGAACCGTTCGTTCAACTTCGCAAGCAAGGAGAATGCCAGGAAAGCCAGACCCGAAAATTCCTGCACGGATCGCCACCATCCTCTGAGTCCTCAGAATGGGCTTTCAGGCGCTCTCTGAGAGGTTTTTCTCCCGAGGGAACGCCTGTTTTATGCCGTCTTTTTTATCCGCGAGACCTCAGCGCCACCGTTTTTATGAGCACAGCGCACGCTGGCGTAGCCAATGATCGACCAAAACCAAGTGCACCATGGCCTCCACCATCGGAACGGCGCGAGGCAGCACACAAGGATCATGGCGACCTCGAGCTGACAAAGTCGTTTCCTCACCCGTATTGGTGACCGTCTTTTGCTCGCGCAAAACAGTCGCGGTCGGTTTGAAAGCCACTCGGAACACCAAATCTTCTCCGTTGCTGATACCGCCCTGGACACCGCCACTGCGATTGGTCCGCGTGCGGATCCCCAGGGAAGGCTGACCTGTCACTGGTGAATTCGACGCTTTTTGCGCCGGATCGATGTAAAACTCGTCGTTGTGCTCCAAACCCGTCAGCAACGTGCCCGCAAAACCACTGCCGATTTCGAAACCCTTGGTTGCAGGCAGACTGAGCATGGCTTTTGCCAAATCGGCTTCCAATCGGTCAAACACCGGTTCTCCGAGGCCTGCGGGCACTCCACGGACCACGCACTCGATGACACCACCGACGCTGTTTCCCTGAGTGCGCACGCTTTCGATGAGCTCAATCATGCGCTCTGCAGCTTCAGGATCACAGGTTCGCACGATGTTGGACTCAATCAAATCTGAGGACAGCTCCGCAGGCACCTTGGCTTCCAAATGCTGCACCGTTTTCACATAGGCCAGGGTTTGGTAACTCGGCAGGCTCTTCTCCAGCACACGGCGAGCAATGGCTCCTGCGGCAACACGGCCGATGGTTTCGCGTGCGCTCGAACGACCGCCTCCTGAGACGGCGCGAATGCCATACTTCGCATCGTAGGTGTAGTCAGCGTGACTTGGCCGGTAAGCCTGCTGCATCTCAGTGTAGGCTGAGGGACGATGGTCCGTGTTGCGAACGAGAATGCCAATCGGACTGCCCAGGGTGAGACCATCGACCACGCCCGAGAGAATTTCCGCGCGATCGTCTTCTTTGCGTGGCGTGACGATTTTGCTCTGTCCTGGGCGGCGGCGATCCAGTTCTTGCTGAATGTCCTCCACAGACAGTGGAATGCGTGGAGGGCAGCCATCAATGACGACACCGACTCCGGGACCATGGGATTCCCCCCAAGTGCTGATGCGGAAGAGTGTGCCGAGGCTGCTGGACATAGGACGCGTATGATGGGCGGCGGTGAGGCCTGTGCAAGCCTGCAAAGTCTCTGTCTTTTGGAGAGTTATGCGAGTTCTGCACAGCCTCTGTGAAGGATGAAGGTGATGTGCGTTAAAACTCCTTAACCGTATAAGATGGGCATAACTGCAATAAGCCTGTTCTTCCTTTATAGCATGATGGTTCCACGCCCTTCAAACTGGGGATAAAATTGGGCACAGGCTGTGTAGGCTCAGGAACAAGTCTCAGTTTTGACAGTTGCTCTCATCCCTGACCGACTTTTTTCCCAGCTTGCTCACAACCTATGATGGTTTTTTCAGTGGCTCTATAATTGCCCTTGGCGATGGCTTGCAGCTCTCCCAAAGCCGGCATGTTTTTCAGCGCTTCGGTGGCGGCTGAAACTTCCGCTTCTTTTTTGCTGCGTCCTTCGCCACGGCCTAAGATGACGTCATGCCAGGTCACTCGGGTCTCAAAATGCTTCGCGTGGTCTGGTCCCGATTCTTGGGTGACCTGATAACTCGGTGAACGTGTGCTGATGGCCTGGAGCATCTCTTGGAGCTGGCCTTTGGGATTCTCCTCCATGGGATTGTGGCTGAGGAGTTCGAGATCGCCGGCAAAGTGGCGCTGGGCAAAGGCGCGTGTGGCTTCAATTCCACCGTCCAAATGAATGGCACCTGCAATCGCTTCAATGGCATCGGCGAGGGTGTTGTCGCGCTGCCGACCTCCATTGGCGACTTCTCCACGTCCCATGATGAGGTGATGTCCCAGATTGATGCGCTGAGCGACCTGGGAAAACGCTTTGGTGGAAACCAACTGCGAGCGAATTTTGGTTAGGGTGCCTTCATCGGCTGAATCCAGGCGTGTGTAGAGCATTTCAGTGAGAACCAGCTGCAGCACGGCATCGCCCAGGAACTCGAGGCGTTGATTGTCTTCGTGCCTGCGTTGTGCTTCGTAGCCGACGCTGCCATGGGTCAGGGCACGGATCAGCAGCTTGGGGTCAGTAAAGTGGTATCCGAGAACGGCTTGGAGTTCTTCCATGAGGATCGGGTCAATCTGCGGGTCGGTGGCCGGAGGGTTAAAACATTGCCATCATGGACAATGAAATGGGGTGATCGACGGGGCTCGAACCCGCAACAACCAGAATCACAATCTGGGGCTCTACCATTGAGCTACGACCACCATCTGGAAAAACCAGCGAAGCGAATCATAATGCAGTGATTGAATCGCGCCAGCACTTTTTCTACCTGCCGAGTTAGGTTTGTGAGGAAGGATTAGAGCGCCGAAAGAGCCGCCGCTGCGACCTCTGCCGTGAGTGCCATGTCATCCGCTGTGTGAGCCATGCTGATGAAACCAGTCTCGAACTGGCTTGGGGCGAAATAGACGCCGTGATCCAGGCAGTGATGGAAGAACTTGCGGAAGGAAACGAGGTCGGCGGTTTTGGCGTCCTGCAGGTTGCGCACTTCCTTTTCTGTAAAGAAGAGGCAGAACATGCTACCCTTGCGATACCAGCGGTAATTCAGGCCCTTCTTCTTCAACACATCGAGCACGGCCGTCTCCATGACTTGACCGATCTGCTCCAGATACTCATAACCGCGTTGTCTTTCGAGTTCCTTGAGCTGAGCAAGGCCCGCAGCCAGAGCCACCGGATTGCCACTGAGCGTGCCGGCTTGATAGACCGGTCCCAGCGGGGCGAGATAGTCCATGATGTCTGCACGTCCCCCAAAGGCACCGACGGGCAAACCGCCGCCGATGACCTTGCCCAGGCAGGTCAGATCTGGGGTGATGCCTTCCAGCTCTTGCACTCCGCCTTTGGCGAGCCGAAAACCCGTCATCACTTCATCAAAGATCAAAACCGTGCCGTGCTTGGCTGTGACATCGCGCAGCTTTTGCAGAAATCCAGGCTTCGGTAAAATGAGACCTGCATTCGCGGGGTAAGGCTCCACAATGAGGGCAGCGATCTCATGCCCGCGCTTTTCAAAGAGTTCCTCCAGGGCCTCTTCGTCATTGAAAGTCAACACGCTGGTCAGCTCCGCAAAGGCCGCAGGCACTCCCGCGCTGTCAGGGTTTCCATGGGTGAGGGCTCCGCTGCCTGCTGCGACGAGCAGGCTGTCGGAGTGACCGTGGTAACAGCCATCGAACTTGACCAGTCGATCTCGGCCTGTGAATCCACGAGCCAGGCGAATGGCCGACATGGTCGCTTCTGTACCGCTGCTGACCATGCGCACTTTTTGAATCGAGGGCACCCACTCGCAGATCGTCCGCGCCATTTCCACCTCGTAAGGATTCGGGATGCCAAAGCTGACACCCTCTTTGGCGGCCGAGTGAATGGCTTCAATCACGGGCCGGGGGGCATGTCCCAAAATGGCAGGGCCCCAGGTGCCGACAAAATCAATCATCTCGCGATCATCCACATCCCAGATCCGGCAGCCCTTTGCCCGACGCACAAAGAACGGATCACCGCCAACATTGCGAAAAGCGCGCACCGGGGAATTCACTCCACCGGGGATGTATTGTTTGGCGAGGTCGAAGAGCTTGGTCGAAAGGGGTCCGTTGGGCATCAGGAAACGGATACGCGGGAGCAGGGTTGCGTCGAACAAAAGCTTTCCTCACGACGTCAGAGTTTGTTATTCTCTCTCCCGTCATGAAAAAGACCCTACTCTGGTTGGTTCTCGCCCTTTCGCTCGCAGCCGCCTCAGCCCCCGCCCAGCTCGCATCACGGAAGTCCACCCTGCTGGCTCCTGAGCCAGGCACCATGGATGTGGAGGATCTTCTGAAGAAACCCGTGATGCTGAAAGTGCTGCAAGAATCCCCGATCTACACGCGCTCGGCGATGGATCGCGCTTTGGGCTCGGTGCCTCCAGGAACGCTGGTGAAATTGGTCGGTCTCTCGGACACGGGTTACCGCGTGCGGGGTCGGGCTCGCCATGGCGATGTCTCGGGTTGGATGCGCATGCCTGATCTTTTGTCACCGGATCCGCAACTGGTGCCTAACCTGAAAAAACTTCATGAACGGCAAAAACAAGTCGAGGAACTCATCGCCAATCATCAAGTCGCGATCGGCATGACCAGCGAGGAAGTCCAGGCCAGTCTGGGCAAGCCTAACCGAAAGTCTAGCAAAGTGAGCGCGACCGGCAAGGAAGAGAAACTGGAGTATGTGGTCTATGACCGCGTGCCTCAATACAACACCAGCTACGATGCCCTGGGCCGCCCATTCCAAAGTGTCGTTTACATCAAAGTCGAGACCGGCAGCCTGAGTGTGAACCTCAAAGACAGTGTCGTCGAAACCATTGAGGAAACCAAAGGCAACCCGCTTGGCACGGGAGGCGTGAAACTGGTTCCAGGGCCGATCATCTTCGGTTTCTGAGCCTCAATCATTGCATCAACCGGAGAGCTTCGCGGATGAGTTTGTCGGCACGGATCGGTTCAGCACCGGACTGTTTCACCAGCTCATTGACGGTCTTTTGAGCTTCATTTTGTTTGTAGCCCAAGGCGATCAGACCCAGAACGGCATCACTGACAGCTTCCTGTCTTGGATCATGAGTTCCCTTCGCCACTTGGGCGGCCTGCCAGGCATCCACGACGCCGACTTTGTCCTTCAGTTCGAGCACGATGCGTTCAGCGGTTTTTTTGCCCACGCCTTTGATTCGAGCCAGCGCGGCCGTGTCATTGCGAATGACGGCATCTTTGAAAGCTGCCACAGGCATGCCGCTGAGCACCGATAAAGCCATCTTGGGTCCAATGCCAGAGACACGATCAATGAGCAGCCGAAACAGATCGCGCTCATCGGAGGTGAAGAAACCAAACAGCGTGTGCTCGCGCTCGGTCACATGATGATGCGTCAGCAAAATGACCTCCGATCCCGGCTGTGGCAATTTGTCAAAAGTGGTGATTGGAATGTGGGTGGCATAACCCACCCCGCCGACATCCAAAATGGCTTGGTGGGGCATGGCTTCAGCGAGTTTTCCACGAAGGAAGGCGATCATGCAGCGCATGAAGCGGGGAGTCTGTCTCAGTGCAAGAACTTTGATCTCTTCGCCCTGCATCTGGCTAAGCCCAGCTTGTGAATCTGAGTTACCTTTGCTTATCTCTCCTCATGATTTTCAAATGTCTGTCCCCTGCCCTGCTCTTTGCTGTGATGGTGTCGGCGCAACAACCGACCATGCCGAAACTGGAGACCATGCTCATGCTTCCTGAGCCGCGAGTTCTGCGCACGGACCTTTCGGTGACTCCGGTGGGTGCAGAAAAGACTGTCCTGTCACCTGCTTTTGAGATCCCTGGAATTCCAGGCATCGAGCCCTATTTGCCAGAGGCTTTCAAGAAGTTCGGTCTCAGTCCTTCCACCTTTGCTGAGCGTTCGAAGAAGACGGCTGATCGTTTGCTGGCAACCTTGAAACCCGATTACATCAAGGGACCTGATGGCAAAGTTCGTTATGCTGTTTATCGTGGGGAACGGCCCATCATGGCCTCTCTGTTGATCGCCCCTTCCCTGCCCGCCCTTTTCCATGAGACCTTTGGAGAAGAGATTTGGGTGGCCTTACCCGATCGGCACTCGCTCTTTGTCTTTCCCGCGAAACCGGAGGTTGTGGAGGAGTTTTCTGCCGATCTCGCGCTGCGATTCAGAGAAGATCCGCATGCGGCCAGCCCGGAGATTTTTTCGCTCAAAGTCGGCCAAGAACCACGGGTGGTGGCCTCCTTTGTGGACTGAGGTGCACAAAAAACAAAAACGCGGAACCCGTTTCCAGGTTCCGCGCTTGAAGTGGGAGCGTTAGATTAGCTGATCGTTGGCAGTTCAAAGCCCTCAGCGTATTCGCCTTCAGCCAGCTTGTTGGCTTCTGCGGCGAATTCACCGGTGAACTTCTCACTAACAGGATCGAACTCGAGCCATGGTCCGACAGCGGCCATTTCAGCCTTCATGTCGATCTTGTTGGCGACGAGGTTTTCGACGAAATGATCAAAGGTTTCCAGAGCCGCTTTGCTGTTGCTGAGGCGTTCTTTGATCTCGTCATTGCTGATCTGTTTGCCGAGACGGTAGGAAACGTTGGCCAATTGAGCCAAGGCTGCCGCGTGATAACCGTGGGAGACGTGGAGAACGTCCTTGGTCAATTTGCCAGCACGCACGGAATGAATGAAATTCAGCATGTGGTCAGGACCGTCCTGAAAGTTTTCAAACTTCTGGATGGCCTTGCCGTCGTTGTCGTAAGCCTTGGATTCAGCCACAAATCCACCTTCGCAATGAATGACATTGCCAATGCGTGGCGCGGAGGTCTTGCCATTGATGCGATAAACAGGCTCAGCACCTTTGGCCCAGTTCATGTCCTTCATGGGAAGACCACGATTGTCGAACAGCAGAGGCGCGCCTTCGGCATAGTCATAGAATGCCATTTGATTGTTGGCGGTTTCGCCATCGTCTTTGTAACCCCAGCGACCACCGAAGCTCATGACGCGTTTTGGCAGCAAGGAAGGATTGCCGAGAGCCCAGCGTGCGACGTCGAGCTGATGCGGCCCTTGATTGCCGATGTCGCCATTGCCGTAAGCCCACTGCCAGTGCCAGTCATAATGGAACTGGGAACGATTGACCGGAAGCATCGGGCGTGGGGCAGACCAGAGTTTGTAGTCCAGTTCACCTTGGCTAGCTTTGCCATCGACTCCTTTGAAAGTTCCAGCCGCGAAGACGTCCTTGGCAGGAACGGGAGCGTCCAGTTTGCCAATGCTCTTGCGGGCTTTGTAGTTGATGCCGCGGCTGAGAGTTGTCTTGCCGATGGCTCCGCTCTTCACGAATTCCATGGCTGCGGCCCAACCCAGGTCGGAACGGCGTTGCATCCCGTGTTGAACGACGAGACCTTTTTTCTCCGCGATGGCTGCTGCTTCGACGAGCTTGCGACCTTCCCACATGTTGTGGGAGACGGGCTTTTCAACATAGACATGCTTGCCATTGGCGATGGCGGTCAGGGCGATGAGGGTGTGGCTATGATTCGGAGTCGCGATCGTCACGGCATCGATGTCTGGATCTGCACAGCATTCGCGGAAGTCCTTATACTGCTTCACCTTGATGTCCTTCTTTCCGAGAGACTCCACCTGCTTGCGCATCACGTCGGCATCGACATCGCAAAGGGCCACAAGGCGCACGCCTGGAATTTTCAGCAGACTGCCGATGTGGCCAGCTCCGCGGGATTTGAAGCCAATGACGGCCACACGGACATCTCCATTGGCGCCGATGGGTTTCGCCCATGAGGGCAAGGTGGCAAGGCCGGCGGCTCCGGCGATGGTGCCGCGCACGAAGGAGCGGCGGGTGGTGTTTGCTGGGTTCATAACTCTGGATAGGGTTGGTGAGGACGCGCAGATTCGCTCCGCGCGGCGCGGGAAATCATAGCTTACTCAATACGATCACAAGATGGCAACCTTTCTTCTGAGGTGATGCCAGGATTGGATACTTTTATGTCAGATCAGGCGCACTGAGCCGAAAAGCCCGAGGGAGCTTGACCGGGTTCAAAGGATCAATCGTTGAAGAAGTGGCGGCCAGTCGCCCCCGCTTCTGTCTTGTTATCGACTTCCCAATACACATCTTCAAAGATGGACTCGGGCTCTGGGTAAGGACTGGCTTTGGCAAAGTCACCGGAGGCTTCCGCTTCAGCCTGTGCTTCACGGTCGATCTTCTTCAGCACTTCTTCCGTGGCCACGCCTTCGGAGATCAAGTTGCGTTTCCAGACCTGAATCGGGTCGTGTTCCTTCTGGTAACGCTCCACCTCTTCTTTGGTGCGATACTTCATTTTGTTCGCATCTGCCACCGAGTGACCTTCCCAACGGTAGGTCGCGATTTCCAACAGGGTTGGTTTGCTCTCGTTGTGAGCGCGGTCGATAGCGACCTGAACTCGGGCGCGGACATCGTAGAGATCTTCGCCGATGAAATGATCCCAAGCCATGCCATAACCTTCAGCGCGTTTGGCCAAGCAGCCGTCGAAAGCCGAAGAGCGCTCCTGACTGGTGCCCATGGAGTAACCATTGTTTTCGATCACGTAAATGACCGGCAAATCCCAGAGAGCAGCCAAGTTCAGAGACTCATGAAACGCACCTTGGTTCACGGCGCCGTCGCCCAAGAAACACATCGCGGCACCTTTCAGACCCCGATATTTCAGAGCGTAGGCGAGACCGAGTCCTAGTGGAGTTTGACCGGCCACGATGCCGTGACCACCCCAGTAATTCTTGTCGGGAGCGAAGTAATGCATCGATCCACCCTTGCCTTTCGAACAACCGGTGGCTTTGCCGAAAAGTTCCGCCATGCACTCGTCCATGCCCATCCCGACTCCGAGCGCATGAGCATGGTCACGATAAGCGGTGATCACATGATCGTTTTCACCCATCAGAGAGGTGCAACCAATCGCCACGGATTCCTGACCGATGTAAAGATGGAGGAAGCCGCCCATGCGACCTGCTTGATAATGTTGCAGCGAAACCTGCTCAAAGCGACGAACGCGAACCATCTTGCGATAGAGTTCGATCTTGTCCTCAGCAGTCAGTTTCGCATTGATCGGGGCGTCAGCAGATTTGGCAGAAGGGGCGGTCGCAGTGGCCATAAGTTAGG
>JAIXVB010000485.1 GCA_027483245.1 Verrucomicrobiaceae bacterium
CTTGCTTGCTTCTTGGCGATTGCCTTGAGCAGCCCCATCCAGGCCGATGTGATCACCGACTGGAATGATCAGGTGCTGGACATCTTTGCTGCACAGGGGCAGACCGCGACTCCGCCTGACAACAGTCGGACTTTGGGAATGGTTCATGCCGCAGTTTTTGACGCCGTTAACTCGATCGACCGCAGTTACTCCGCTTATTTAAACTATTACGATCCCGGCGGCTCTGCCTCAGCAGAAGCTGCCGCAGCCCAAGCCGCACGCGACACTCTGGTATCCATCTTGGGCAGTGGTTCACCCTTTGTCAGCAGCATCGACAGCCTCTTGCAAACACATCTCTCTGCGATCCCGGATGGACCTGAGAAAACCAATGGAATCTCTCTCGGTCAGGCCGCCGCACTTGGCATGATCAATTCGCGAGCGGGGGATGGATCAGCCGTCACGACATCGACCTACACCACCCAACCCGCGAACACGCCCGGAGCTTGGCAACCCGGAAACAATGTCGGTGCCTGGGGAGCTTCAGCCGGTAGTTTTTTGAAATCCGAATGGGGTTACGTGACACCGTTCACCCTGAGCTCAGGCAGCCAATTCCGCGCCGTCGCTCCACCTACCCTGAGCTCTGCTGAATACACCGCGGCCTTCAACCAAGTCAAAGCTCTCGGCAACGCCACCAGCTCAACCCGAACTGCGGAACAAACCAACATCGCTTATTTCTGGGTCGATGGTCCTGGCACCTCCTCGCCACCAGGACATTGGAATCGCATCGCGCAAACAATCTCTGCAAGCCAGGGACTCAGCCTGCAAGACAACGCTCGTCTGTTTGCTCTCCTCAATCTGGCCGAGGCCGATGTCGGCATCGCCACTTGGGACACGAAGCGCGCTTACGATCTGTGGCGCCCGATGCAAGCCATCGCGCAAGCAGACATTGATGGCAATCCTGACACCATCCAAGACAGTCTCTGGTCACCGCTGATCCCTACGCCCTCCTTTCCAGCTTACACAAGCGGTCACTCAGCCTTCAGCATGGCAGGCGCGACCATCCTGGCTCAGTTTTTTGGCACGGACGACATCGCCTTTACCACAGGATCCGAGTCGCCATTCCTCTCTCCAGGTTATGAACGCTCCTTTGATAGTTTTTCACAAGCGGCAGAGGAAGCAGGCATGAGTCGCATTTATGGGGGCATTCACTGGTCCTTCGACAATGAGGCAGGCGCAGAACTCGGTGCCAATGTCGGCAACTGGGTCTTCAGCAATTACCTCACCCCCGTGCCGGAACCCGCCAACATCATTCTACTCGGGGTCTCAGGCTGCCTGTTGACCTGGCGTCGGCGGCGGTGACTGTAGAGGCTGTCCTCAGAAGCGGCCATGGATACCGAAGATCTCCCTCACCTCGTCATCCGTGCCTGCATGCAGGTTCACGCTACTCTGGGGCCCGGACTGACTCGGGAGGCTTACAAGGAATGTCTGGCGGTTGAGTTGAGAGATTTAGAATTGCCGGTCGAAAGAGATCGTCCTCTGAGTTTTGATTACCGAGGTCACCACATCACTTGCGCGGCACAGTTGGACTTCGTCGTGGATGAAGCATTGATTCTGCGAGTGCTCGCGGTCGATGAAGTCGGCCCTATGGAGCGTCCTGCGATGGAGACATGGCTGAGACTCAGTGGCTTGAGGACCGGATTGATTGTGAACTTCCAAGTGCCGGTCATGCGGAAAGGGATTCAAAAAATGACCTTGAAACGTCGCGAGGCTGAGCCTTGATCTTGCTAGACTCATCGGTTGTCCAGCCAGCCAAACCCCATGAGGCAAGAGCAGAGCATTGCCTTGCTCTCGGACTGACAGATTCTAGGCGTATGAGCGGAAGTTTGCGTGCAATGTCAAAAAAGGATTGCACCTAGCGCAGGACCAGCTTTCCTAAGGTCACCTTTCGAAATAAATCCTTCGGAAAATAATCCTAAACAGAAGTGAGTCTCTCTAGCCCATCTTATCAACGCCTTGCTGATCGCGCCGACCGCAGTGGGGAAGCGGCGGGCAGTGGCGGTGACGGAGATTCTGAACCTGTCAGCTCCGAGGAACTCAACCTACTGCAATGCCTGGAGAATCCTGAGACGCTACAAAAAGCTTCAGGAATTACATCCATAACGATTGAGGAACCCCTGACGAAAGCCTGGATTCCCGGTGTCGTTGTCCGTTCTGCCTACATTTATGACCACAGCCGTGCCCTGATCACGGCAGGCGGACATAAGTTAGCAGCTATCTATGGATACAAGTTTGAAGAGATCACCGCGCTGCCTGAAGGCTGGAACTCACTGATCCACCCTGAAGACACCGAAAAGGTGCAGGGCTCCACCGAAGAACTCATTAGCGGCGCTTCAGAAATCGCTTCCATCCAAATGAGGGTCGCCTGCAAAGATGGACACTGGGAATGGATTCAGCATGACTGGCGCGCGCTCAAAAGAGATGAAGAGAAGCGACTCACACGTGCGGTCGGCCTTGTGCAGGTTATCACCCCGATGGCTCTCGCAACCCAGGCTCTGTGCAATGAGGCCTCGCTCAACTCCATGTGCCGACTCCTCGTTGAGGAATGGGTCGAGGGCATCTTCGTCATCGATTCTGCTTGGCGCGTTCTTTATGCTAACCAGGGAGCTTTGGACTCCCTCGGTTATGCCATGGTGGATCTCCATGGTCGGCCTTTGCAGCACTTCACGACGCTGGATCTGGGACGTAAAAAGACCCCTTCCATGCCGAAGGGAGAGCAAAAGATCACCGTGCGCGCAGAGCATGTCTGCAAAGATGGTCGGCGCTGTCCCGTGGAAATTACTTTGCGACGAATCGCTGGAGACCGCCTGCTAGCGACGACTCGCGATATCCGTGAGCAGCTCGCCGCGGAAGAGCTTTCCCGCCGCCAGACGGCTTATTACAAAGGGCTCTTCGAAAACAATCCATCCGGTGTTGCCGTCTTTGATAACCAACTCAAAATCACCGAGGCAAACCCTGCCTTGCGTCGCATGCTCGGTTACGCCGACCGCCAATTCAGCCAGATGCTGGTGCCTGATTTGATTGAGGTCACGAGTCGCCCTGGAGACCATTTTTGGAAAGAATTGCGTGAGCCGAATTCACGCTCGTCCAGTGAGATCGAAGCCACACTAAAACGGCGGGATGGAAAGCTTCTCTACGTACATGCGGCCATCACCTTTGTCTGCCAAACAGGCATCGATGAAAGCGGCCATGGCATTGTGATCTTCACTGACATCAGTGCCCGCAAACAAGCAGAACAAGAGCTGAAACAACAATCTCAACTCAACGACACCTTGGTGCGTGAATCCGCCGCCATGATCGGCATGGTGGACAAAGACGGCATCATTTTGAAGGTCAATCCTGCGGTCGAAAAAACCTCGGGTTACACCGCAAAAGAACTGGTTGGCAAGAGCATGTGGGAAAGTGGATTGGTGGATACGGAGGAAGTGCCCCAAGCCGCCGAACGTCTCCGCAAACTCGCTGCGGGAGCCCCGCGCGTCATCGCAACTTCACGCTGCCGCACCAAGGCCGGTGAACTACGCCTCCTCCAAGTTCACAACACCGCCACCCGCCAGCCAGATGGTCAGGTGGAAAATTTCATCATCACCGCGATCGACATCACTGAGCAGCAACGTCTGCAACATCACTTGATGGAAGCGATTGAGCAGGAGCAAGCGCGCATCGGTCATGATCTTCATGATGGCGTGGGTCAACTGCTCACCGGCATTGGCGCGATGACAGAAGTCCTACAGATGCATCTCACCGGCACTCAGCGTGAAGATGCCGCACGCATTCACGATCTCGTTCGCCAAACGATTCATCAAGTTCGGCAGCTGTCCCGCAACATGTCCCCAGCAGCGGTTCAAAATCGCGATCTCTCGGCCTCCTTGGTCCTGCTTGCAGACACGGTGCAGACCAGCTTCCGCCGCCATTGCGAGTGTAAGATCGATCCTGACTTCAAAGTCACGGACCCAACCAAATCCACGCATCTCTTCCGCATGGCTCAAGAGGCTGTCAACAACGCCATGAGGCATGGCAATCCCAACAAAATCGTCCTCAGCCTGCAAAAAGGCCGCGATGGTCGTGGCGTTTTAGAGATCTTCAACGATGGGCGTTCTTTTGACTGTCGTCCAGGCAATGAAGGCATCGGTCTGCGTGTCATGCAATACCGCGCGAGCCTCATTCATGCTGACTTTTCCGTGAACTGCCCACCGTCGGGTGGAGTGAAGGTCACCTGCAAATTTCCTTTGCCGAAAGGCGCTGGATCACCCCAAACCAACAACAAACGACAAACACCGTGAAACATAAAATCTACATCCTGGACGATCATCCGATCGTCATTGAGGGCCTCAAGAAGATCCTCGAAGGTCAATCTGACCTCCAAATCGTCGGCAGTTCCGAAGACGCGAACAACGCGCTCATCGAGATTCCGAAGCTCAAGCCAGAAATCATCATCCTGGACATCACGCTGAAAGATCGCAGCGGCGTTGACCTTGTGAAAAAGCTGAAGCAGACCCATCCTGAAATTCACATCCTTGTGTACTCCATGCATGACGAAAACGTCTATGCAGAGCGCTGCCTGCGCGCCGGTGCCATGGGCTATGTGATGAAGGGTGAAAACGCAGAACGCGTCCTCTTGGCTGTTCGCCAAGTCGTCGGCGGTGGCTTCTTCTTCAGCGCCAACCTCCTCGGCAGCATTGTCGCCGGTGGAGGCCCTCGCTCCGGTTCCCGTGGCGAGCCAGGACGCATGCTTAGCGACCGTCAGCTCGAAGTCTTCGAGATGGTCGGACGTGGCTTCGACTCTCACGAGATCGCCGAAAAACTTCAACTGAGTGCCAAAACGGTGGACGCCCACAAGGCCAACATCCGTCAGAAGCTTGGTCTGGCCTCCGCACGCGAACTTCTCATGGAAGCCGTCCGCTGGGTCGAGAAATAGGATCTCACTTCGCAGCAACCAACAATCAAACCGTCTGGGTCCTTGGGGTGACCAGACGGTTTTTTTATGCCCGCGAGAGGACGGTACTACGTCACAGCACCCTACCCTGCTCCACCACCGTGTTTGTAGTTCGGGCTTTAGCCCGTTCTGAGTTCCGGCAACAACTCAGAGCACCCTGCCCTGCTCCACCACCGCCCTGGCCGCCTCGATCTCATCATTGATCACCACCGAGGCACCAAAGCGCTTCAAACGCTCCACATCTGAAGCAAACCGCGCCCGAGCCAGCACCGGCACGTCTTTACGATGCCTACGCACGACGGCTAAAGCCTCCAGCGTGAGCGTTGCATCGGGAAAGGTAAAAGCCACCAACCGAGCCTCCGAAAGCCGCGTCAGTTCCCAGGTTTCTTCATGGGCCGCATCGGCAAAGAGCACGGCCTGTCCCTGCCGCTTCAGCATGCGAACCGTGTCCGCATTGAGTTCCACCACCAGCGTTGCCACGCCATCATCCTGGAGCGATTTATTGAGTTGCTGGCCCACCGGACCATACCCGCAGATGATGGCGTGATCGCGCATCACACTCATCTTTTGTCGGATCGGTGCCGAGTCTGGCAGGCTGGGTTTCCGGCGACCCCATCCGCGCTTTTCCAGCCAGATCCCCAGCGGTTCACCCGACTTCATCACCGCAGGAAGCAGGCCCATGCTCAGCGCTGCACTGGCGATCAGAGTCTGCTGCATGCCATCACTCCACAGTTCAGCTCCACCGGCTTTTTGCAAAAGCACGAGCGAGAATTCCCCGGCGCTGCAGAGACCCAGTCCCGCCATCAATGATTGCCGATGCGCCAACCCCAGCTTTCTCGCAATCAAGGTCGTCAGACCCGCCTTGGTCACCATCAGCACCGAAGTCAGGGCCAAGATCGGCTTCCAGTAAACCGACGCCACTTGCAGGTCCACCATCAGGCCCACCGAGACAAAAAACAGGGTCAAAAACAGATCTTTGATCGGCATCACATCCGCCAAAATGCGGTGTTTGAAGATCGACTCACTGAC
>JAIXVB010000226.1 GCA_027483245.1 Verrucomicrobiaceae bacterium
ACTGGTTTCTTAACCGCTGGTGCTGCTTCGGATGGCAATGCAGATACCTTGCGGATTTTTAATCTTCAGAACACGCTTGCTGTTAACAATATCATCCAAAACAATGGCAGTGATCCACTTCATGTCGTTTTGGGGGCACCCGGAACGGTGGTTTTCAACTCCCAAAATACTTACACAGGGAGCACGACGATTGCCAATGGCATCTTGACTCTGGGGAACAACACAACCACCGCAGGTCAAAATGGTGATGTTGCCACTCTTCGCACAGGGCCCGTCAATAACTTCGGAACCCTAACAGTGAACAAAACAGCCAGTGTTTCTGGAGCCAATGCCATCATTGCTAACAGCATTGCAGGTACTGGTTCTCTGACGCTGAATCGTGGTGTCATTACTCTTTCTGGCACGAACACCTATTCAGGCGATACCAACTTATTAAATTCGAGTGGTGCCGCTACATTTCGAGTTGGTTCTGCCGAGGCCGTTTCTCCTGATAGTCGTTTTGTTTTGAACGCCGCCAGTGTGGTGCTTGATCTTAACAACATCTCGAGCACTGCCGCCGCTCTGCGTGGTGATCAGGCTACGGCCAGTGTTACCTTGGGAAGTGGAACACTGACACTGAGCGGTTCTGACAATGCAAAGTCTGGAACCAACGATCGACTGCTCTCAACAACGACACAAATTTATGCCGGAATTATCAGCGGTAGTGGTGGGTTGGTAAAAAACGGTGCGTTTACGCAACAATTGAATGGGGCCGGGGCCTTGAGCTACACCGGCACGACCACTGTGAATAACGGTATTTTGAGAATCGGCAAAGCCATGGCTAGCTCTAATCTTGTGATCAATGGCGGCACATTCATCTCTGATGTGTCGAATGTTTTGGCAGACACAACATCAGTCAACTTGGCTGGCGCTGGAGCCGTTTATCAAATGATCAATGGTACATCCGATACCATTGGCTCATTAAGCGGTGTCGAGAATACAGCCGTACTTCTGAATTCGGGAAATGGTATTACAAGCCTGACCGTTAACGATGCGAGCGGTGTCCAAAAGAATTTTGATGGTGTTATCACCATGAGTGCAAATGCGAGCGTTGGTGCGGGAAATCTTGTGAAATCAGGCGGTGCTGCCTGGGTTTTAGGGGGCGGCAATGCTTACAATGGTTCTACCACCATCAGCAATGGCATTTTGCGAATCAAGAGCCAAGCGCTCGTCGAAGTAATTCCTGATCTTAGCCCGTTGATCATCGCAAGCACCGCAGGTGCGATTTTCGACGTCAACGGCAAAACTGAAACCATTGGTTCCCTGGCTGGGGGAGGAGCAAGTGGTGGAGGGGTCTCTCTTGGGACAGTGGGAATGCTGAGTGTTGGAGCTAACAACACAAGCACGACTTACAGCGGTGAGATTAGTGGTCTCAGTGCAAGTCAGCTGATCAAAATTGGCAGCGGCAACCTGACCCTCAATGGGACCAGCAGCAATTTCAACGGTCAACTGACGATTTCTGGTGGGACGCTTACGCTTGCGAATGTTTCTGGCAACACCCTCTCACCTAATGCCCGAGTCTTGGTGAATGGTTTGGGTGCTACTTTGGCTGTGGCTCAGTCACAGACGCTTAGCGGGCTCTCGTTGGCGCAAAACACAACTTTGAATTTGTCCTCGGGGGCAACACTTACCACCGCTCAAACTTCGAATTCTACTGTTGTTTTGCCTGTAGCGATGGATGCGGACACTCGAGTGATTCGTATCACAGGTGCTACCGGCACGACGGATTTAAAGCCTGGTATGATGGTTTCAGGAGCCGAAGTGCCTGCGGGCACATACATCGTTCAAATACTCAGTGACAATCAAGTGCTAGTAAACCGCACTCTGGTCAATGCTCCAACTGGCCAAAACATTACTTTCACAGAAGTGGGCCAAGTTGCAGGCAACCTTACGGGGGCTGGTAATTGGACAAAAACAGGCGCGGGTACAGTGGTTATATCCGGCTCTAACACATTGTCTGGAACAGTGACCATTGATGACGGAATCCTTCAGGTTGGCGGCATCTCACAAGGTGGACGCAACCTGTTCCAGGATATCTTGAGTGATCAATCCACGGTGGCATTCGGTAATACTGGAACACCGACACTGAATTTCGCTGACAACGTCATCAACCTGACCCCATTCGAAAGAGCAGGGGGCCTTGCTGGTGGCAGTAACGGTGCTGTGATCAATCTGACCAACGGTAGCAGCCAAAGCATTTTGAGCTTTGGTGCCAACAACTCAAACACTGAATTCACAGGTAGCATTCGAGGCGGCCCGACAACTTGGTTGATCAAAGAAGGTACTGGCACATCCATTTGGAATGCTAATGTTGATGATGCTCTAACGGGAACCATTCGTGTTGATGGCGGCGGACTCACCGTTCGTGGTATTCAAGGCCTTTCAAATCTCAGCAATGTCGTGCTGGGCAATCGCGCAGGGACAACCCTGACTCTAGAAGCAACCGGAACTGAAGAAGTTGCTTTCATTAGCGGCGGTGGTCGTGGTGCGACACGCACGTTCAGCAATGGCCTCGCAGGTGCTCTGCTGGGCAACTCGTTGAGTGGTGTGGGGGGAAATATTGTGATCAATGGTGATAACCTTTCGCTCACAAGCAACACAGCCAATGCACTTTATGTGTATGGGGGGGCTTTGAGCGGCACAGGCGGTTTGTTCAAACAGGGCAATAACACCCTTGAAGTTCGTGGCGTGAGTAGCTATGCAGGCCGAACAACGCTCCAATCCGCCGACAACGACAATTCACTCAACGTGATTCGTTTGGGTGCTTACAGTGCTTCTGCTGGAGTCGGCAATCTTGGGGCAGGCGGATATGGTGCTTTGCCAAGCACGACACGTTTACAGATGGTGGTCAGTAATGCCGCAAATGCCGTCAATCGAAATGTTCTTTTCGATCTGAATGGTGCAACGCAAACGCTGTCAGCTCTTGGCTCTCAGAATATCTTTGGAACCAAAACGGTTCAGTTCGGTGGTGGCACACTCAACATTCAAACGGCTGCTCCTGAGTTTAGCAGCTTCTACGACGGTGTTTTTTCGGGTGTGGGCACCATCAATGTGTTGGCCACGCAACCACTGCCAGGGACACCTGACAGTGGTTGGGATCTTCAAGGAAATAGCAATGCAACACAACGCGGTAACTTTAACATTCAAGGAGGGATCGTTAGCTTAAACCGCAACCAGGGGACACTCGGTGATAGTGTTCATGTCAATATCGGTGCGGCAGGTCGCTTGAAAGTGGTCCAAGCTGACACGGTCGGTTCACTATCGGGGGCGGGT
Organism: Verrucomicrobiaceae bacterium; assembly: GCA_027483245.1. Classification (GTDB taxonomy): domain Bacteria; phylum Verrucomicrobiota; class Verrucomicrobiia; order Verrucomicrobiales; family Verrucomicrobiaceae; genus Prosthecobacter. Next base: position 3,313 of record JAIXVB010000226.1, read on the forward strand.
CAGTTGGCACTTACTCAGACCCTTCGTTTAAGCTCAGGTCCACAAGGTTCGATCTTTGCGAATTCTTGGACGGGAACGACTAGCGGTGCTGGTGGGATCACACTTCTGTCTGGCGCTAGCTTGCGCATGACCAGCACGCAAAATTATCAAGGTGCGACAACACTCTCGAACGGTTCTGCTCTCTTTCTCGATTATTCCGCTGGAACCACAAACATTCTCCCTGATGTCGGAGGAGCCTTGGTGCTAAACGGTGGTAACATTTACATTCGTGGATCCACAACCACAGATTCTGCGACTTCTACAACGATTAGTGGTGGAGCTGCTTCAATATCCAATCAGATTAGCTTGCCGGCGGCACGTTTGGGGCTGGGTAATATTACCTACACTTCGGGTGGATCGCTATTGATTCGTGGATCCTCAGCACATACTACAACAGCTGCACAACAAAATTTGGGTATCCTGGGTGGTTATGCCGTTTATCAAGCCGTGAACGCTAACGGTGTGCCAGTTGTATCCTGGGCTGTTCCACAATCGGGCGGAAATGCCATCAGTGGCCTGGAAACTTTCAGCAACGTTTTCGGTGCTAATGCATCGACTTCCAACATCGACGTGAGTGCAAGTATCACTGGAGCTTCGAATCTGATTTCAGGACAAGTTGGATCTCTTCGGTTTAACCGTCCTGAGGTTGTGGAAATGCATTTGGGCGAGACTCCTTTGGAGATATTGTCCGGGGGAATTCTGGTGACTCCGAATGTAGGTGCGAATGATATCCTAATCACGGGAAGCGGCTTTGGAGAAAGCATCACGGGTGGATTTGGGTCGGATCATGCGGTCACTAACGAGCTAATCATTCATCAATACAATACATTGGGGAATTTGACGCTGAATGTTCCAGTATCCGATTTTGCAGGTAACACACGTCTCACGAAAACGGGTCCAGGTCGGCTGATCATTGCCGCAGATAACTTCAACAACGGTCAAACAAGTATCCTGGGTGGAGTTTTACAGATCGGCGAAGGTGGAGCATCAGGAAGTCTTGGGGCGAACTCTCAGGATATCATCAATCACGGCTACTTGGCTGTGAATCGTGGTTTTGCGCTTACCATATCAAATAGCATTACCGGAACGGGCGCTGTCCGTTCAGAGGGCTTCTCCAGGTTGAGACTCACAGGGAGCAATAGCAATTACACCGGGCCGACGCAGGTAATCACAGGGTCTATTCAGGCAGCAAGTTCCAGCAATGCTCTTGGTTCGATTGATGGCCTTACAAGTGTGAGTTCAGGTGCCACCCTCGAATTGACGTCCGTCATTAACGTTCCTGAAATGATTTATTTAAAAGGCGGAACGTTGACCAG
>JAIXVB010000184.1 GCA_027483245.1 Verrucomicrobiaceae bacterium
GCGCTGCTCAAACTCTCATGCAGACGTTGGCGGGTCATTTCCATGAGACCGAACTGGCTGATGGGCAGCACCTGAGTCTTGGCCTTGTCACGCTTCAGATGATCCGTCATGACCTTGTAAACAGCCTGCTGATCCTTGCGATGCTTCATGTCGATGAAGTCCACCACGATCAGACCGCCCATGTTGCGCAGACGCAACTGGCGCGCCACTTCCTGAGCTGCTTCCAAGTTGGTGTCGAGCAGGAGTTTGTCCTGGTCTTTGGCACCCTTGTTACGCCCTGTATTGACGTCGATCGAGACGAGCGCCTCGGTTTGATCAATGACAATGTAGCCACCGCAGGGCAGCCAAACTTGGCGATAGAATGCATTGTCGATCTGCTTCTGAATGCCGTAGTGCTCAAACAAAGCCGTCTGGCCCTGGTAATGCGTGATGCGGCTTTTGGCGCGACGTGAAATCTGCGCCGCCATTTTTTGCATGCGCTCGACTGTGGCTTGATCATCGCAGGCGACTTCATCGATTTCTTCGGTGAGGAAATCGCGCACGGTGCGCTCGATGAGTTCAGGTTCTTGGAAGCAACACACCGGGGCTTTTTTGCCATCGCGTTTGCCCACGATGTCATTCCACTGCTCGATCAAGAGGCTCAAATCACGAATGATGTGACGGGCGCGCTTGCCGGAAGCTTCCGTGCGCATGATCAAGCCCATGCCTTCGGGCAGGTTCACCTTCTCGATGATCTTGCGCAGACGCGCACGCTCCTTGGGATCTTCCACCTTGCGAGAGATGCCAAACTGATCGTTCTGCGGCATCAGCACCAAGAGGCGACCCGCCAGAGAAACGTTGGTCGTCACACGCGGGCCTTTGTTGCCAATCGGGCCTTTGGTGACCTGAACCATGATCTCGGAGCCGACAGGATAAAGATCCGGGATGTCTTTGGCTTCAATGCGCTTGCGCTTTTTCTGCGCTCCGCCGCGACTGACTTCTTCCATGCCCTGATTGGAGAGCGCTTCTGGAATGGCATCCCAAAAGTGAAGGAACGCATTTTTATCCAGGCCGATGTCGATGAACATGGCCTTGAGCCCCTGCTCGATGTTCTTCACGCGACCTTTAAAAATGGAGCCCACGATGGTGCTCGTGCCGACACGTTCGATCGTGTATTCCTCCAGCACTCCATTGTCCAAGAGAGCCACGCGGTTCTCGAGCTTTTCACAGTTGATGACGAGACGAGTGCCTGTTTTGAGGTCTTTTTTGCCAGTGATGAATTCTTTGATGCGTTGGACGATGCCTAAAGCCATAGGAAGAGGGGGAAGGTTGGATTAAATCTGAAATCGATTATTGGCGGAATAATCGGCGGAAGAAGCCACCACCGGGGGACGATGGTGAAGAAGGTTCGGATGTGCTGCCTCCACGGTTGAATAACGGAGCTCTGCGGACAGGCTCAGCTTTCGGGACCGCACGGTTGGAGTTCACTCCAGCTGACCCCGCTCGGTCAGCTTCCTTGCGAATGGTTGGCGCCGCGCGGTTGCGTGGCGCTTCATCAGTAGATTCACGTTCAGGGGCACCTGTCCCCGTGTCACCATCTTCATCACTCGCGGCCACCACAGGCACGGCGAGATCTGAATACGTGACCGATTCAATAGGATCAAAGTTCCCTTCGACCTCACCCAAAGGCTCAGGCTTGACCTCGTAACCATTGTCCAAAGCCAGCGCCTGCTCCAAAACTCGATGCGCCACCGGGGCCGCACAGCCACCGCCTGATTTACCGCCTTGGACCAAAATGCAGACGGCGTATTTCGCATTCACATAGGGAGCGAAGCTGATGAAGAGAGTGTGGTTATCAACCACACGCACTCCGCGTTCATTTCTCCGCCAGTTCTGAGCTGTTCCCGTTTTGCCAGCGACTTCGACGCCAGGAATGCGTGCACCTTTGGCGGTGCCGCCAGCGTCATTGACCACCTTCCACATGCCTTTGCGCACGACTTCGAGGGACTTCGCATCAAAATGCTGCGTCAGATCCGAGCGCAGGATCGGTTTGTGATCGACCACCATTTCATCACCATCCTGAACCTTGTATAGCAGGTGCGGTTGATAACTTTTACCCGCAGCCAACGCCCCAGTCAGGGAGGCCATTTGCAAAGGTGAAGCCAGCACCATTCCCTGCCCGATGGACGTGTTCGCTGTGTACCCACTGCTCCAGCGTTCTGCAGGACTGTTCAGCCGAAGCCATGCCGGGTTGGGCAAAATACCGCCATCTTCTTCATCGAGCTCAATGCCGGTGCGCTCTCCCAAACCGAGCATCTTGCCGACTTTGGTGATGTTATCGATGCCCGCCGAATTGCCATACTGATAGAAGAAACAATTGCAGGAGCGCATCAAGGCATCGCTCAACTCCAAAGAGCCATGAGAGCCACCACTCTGCCGTTGAATCCAGCACTGCATCGCATTTGAACCATAGGTGACGCTGCCGCTGCAATTGAAACGGTGGCCTTGAATCTTTGCCAAACAACCCGCGAGTGCGATCGGCACCTTGTAGGTCGAACCGGGCACAAAACCGCGTGTGGCACGATTGAGCAGAGGCACCGTCCTGTTTGAAAGCAAGGAGTCCCAGTCCTCTTGTTTGATGTTCGGGATGAATCGATTCGGGTCGTAACTAGGCACCGAAGCCATGGCGAGCACCTCCCCCGTCTGAGGCTGAACTACCACCACGGAACCGCGACCGATCTTGCCATCGCGCAAAGCCTTTTCGGCAATGTACTGAATGCGGGCATCGAGCGTGAGATACACATCATTGCCTTTGCGCGGCTCTTCAAAGCTGACTTCACCCACAAGGCGGCCACGTTCATTGACCTGCATGGTGCGCACCCCGGGCTTGCCCTTCAGGTGTTTGTCGAAGCTCTTCTCCACCCCCGCACCGCCGTAGTCATCCGGCATGAAGTAATCCCAGCCTTTGCGTTCTTCGACGGACACACGCTGATCATCCGGCAGGCGGACATAACCAAGAATATGACAAGCCATCGCCCCATACGGATAAACACGGCTGCCTCGCTCTGCCACCGTGACACCCGGCAAGCCTAGATTGTGCTCCGCAAAACGGCTGAACTCAGCAAAGGTCAGGCTGTTGCGATAAACCCAAGGAATAACCCCACCAAAACTCCGGTAATGAACGCGCAGGGAGTCTGCGTTGTAAGGCACCGCCAAGCCCATCTCATCCAATCGTGTGATGATCAGCTCCTGAAACATCCGCACAATGTCTGCTTCCTGCTTCTTGCGTGGCAGACCGTTCTTATCCTCAATAAAGTCCACCGTCGGCAGGTCGATCTTCTTGATGCGACACTGGCGCGCGTACTCTTCCTTCACCTCACGCAGGTTCACCTGCACTTCGAAGCTGGCTTTGTTCGTGGCCAAAACAATGCCATTGCGATCCTTGATCTCGCCACGCACTCCAGGCACACGAGCACGCTCCTGTCTGGCCTCAGGGACCTTGTTCACGAATTCGGCATGACGATCAATCTGCAGCGACCAGAGCCGATACACCAGAACGCCAAAACCGCACAGCATGGCGAGAGTCAGCAGATAGAGCCGAAAACGATATTTAACGACCATCGAAAGAGTACCTCAGACCTTCGTATTTGATTTCGTAACGCGACAAACCCGCAAGGGAATACAACAAAAGAAAAATGAGGGGCGACGCTAACATCGCCAGCAGTGTGTCGGTGATCATCTTGCTCCACACCAGCGGCGGAAAATGCAGACTGCCGCGAAGGAACGTCATGACCAGATACTCACTCAACAACCAAAAGAACGTGGTGAATCCAACGAGCAAAACCGGCAGCTCCAAGCGCCCACGCTTGAACAAGGGACGCACTCCCTGAAGAAAGGTGCCCAGCAGACCGAACAAGATGATCGACATGCCAAAGCCAAACCCATCTCCAATCATCTCCAACTCAGGCTGATGAGTCGAACCCCCAAAGAGGGCGTTCACCACTTTCTCGGTGGGCTCAAACACACCCGGCATGTAGCGGGCATCCCAAAGAAACCCCGTCGTGAATGCCAGCATCAACATCACAGGAAAAGGCACCGCCACTGAGGCCGCAAAGAAAAAAACCGGCGGGAGAAAAAGCGTCGCATACTGCGCCATGGGAATTCCAGGCACGAACTCCTGCACCACAAAGGTGAGTAGCAGCAGCAGGAAGGTGACGGGATAAAAAACCATGGCAGGCTGAAACGTTATGAATCCAGGCGGAACCCAACCCACGGAGGGATGGAGGCGAAGCTTGCATTCATGGCTATCTCTTGTGTCATTGCAGAGGCTCTATTCGTTCGACATGACTATTTATTTTCAGCCGCTTCGGTCATGGGCTGCATTTCAACCACGAAGACATGCTCAAGCAGAGAAAAATCGACCGCTGGCTCCACAATCGCTTCACCTGACAAATCGCGGTTTTCAAAACGCTTCACACGTCCGATCAACAGTCCTGCAGGGAAAACGCCCCCTTCACCGGTGGAGATCACATTGGTGCCTGGATTGATCAGGGAGTTCTTATTGAGGAAACGCAGCCTCAAGTCAGGACGCATGTCCAAACCTGCACGCTCACCGGCGATGATGCCCTGCTCGACACTGCCTTCGATCTTGGCCGACACTCGGCACATCTCATCCGTCAGCAAAATGATCTCCGCCATGTGAGGGGCCAGCTTGCCGGTCTTACCAATCAAACCCGAGGCACTGATGACAGGACTGTCCGTGGCGAGTCCATCCAGTGATCCTTTGTCGATAATCATGCTGTTCCACCAGGTCGATGAAACGCGTTTGATGACTCGCGCAGCGGTCATCTTAAAAGGCGAGGCTTGTTTAAACTCAATGAGAGCGCGCAGTTTGTTATTCTCTTCCAGCGTCTGCACGTATTTCTGCGAAATGATGCGATGACGCTCCAGCTCAATCTGAAGGCGCTCGGTTTCCCGTTTCAGCTCTCTCGGATCATCCGGCGCAGCCACCACACCGGAGACACTCTGCTCCACTGCTGCGCTGGAGTGAATGAATGGGGATAGAACAGACATTGCACGACTCTGGATGTCGCGCGTGACTGGAGTGTCCATCGTGAACACAGACGCCACCGCCGCGATGAACAGCAGCAGCGC